>JABGQJ010000554.1 GCA_018648945.1 Victivallales bacterium | reverse complement strand
AGGCCCAGCTCGAACGGCGTCTGAAGAGGAAGTAGGCAGAGCGTTCCTAGGGTAGCCTACTCCGCCGCGTAGATCCTGATCCAGTCGAACTCACCAGCCCCCCAGGCTAGAATGCCGGCCGTCTCGGCCGCGCGGATCGGCTTAGGATCGCGATACTCCAGCGCCATCTTGCCGTCCACCAGCAACTGGATTCGACCATCGGGCAACACCTGAGCAATGACATGGTGCCATCTGTCGGGGATCGCCTTGGGCCCAGCGGCTTCGACCACTTCCTGCCCCAGCTTGAGAATCTTGCACTTCGTATTGCCGTTGGACGCAAAGCCTAGGAAGTACCCGTCCCTGAACGTCTCTGCCTTGGAGCCGACAAAGGCACTCAGATCGCTCGGTGCCTTGGCGCGGGCCCGGAACTCGATCCGCACGGACGACTTGATCGCCTTGGCCAACCCTAGAAAGCTGGTCTCCGAGCAGGACAGAGCGCCGCCCTTCACCTGCCAACCGCCCTGCAGAATTTGCCACTCGGGGCCAAGCTTGCCAGACGAGAACTCGTCGGCATGGACCAATCGCCAAGGGACGCCGACCGTGCCAACCATCTTGGCCGAACGGGCTGCAGCCAGCTCCTGCTCACGCCTCTTCGCTGCCGCCTTGTCCCGGGCAGCGGCAGTCGCGGCCTGTTCGCGCAGGGACTCGTACTCCGCCAGCAGTTCCTCGTCGTTGAGGCAGCGAGACCAGATCTTCACCTCGTCGACCAGGCCGATGAAGTTGCCGGATTCTCTGGGTTTGGAGTTCAGACCGCCCCAGGCTTCGAAGCCGATGGTCAGCGGCTGGGAATTGTCCACCAGGGGCTCGTCCACGTCCTTCTCGGCAACCAGCTTGCCATCGTAGAACAGGCGGACGCCCTTGCCCTCCTCGCAGGTGGCCGCCACATGGTGCCAACCGCCCGTGAGAACCGCCTTCGAGAGCAAGTTGTAGGTCCATACTCCCGAGGTCGCCGTGCCTTCGAAACACACCATCCCATTGCGGATCGCCATCACGAACGCGCAGGCAGAGCCGGTCCGGCGCTTGGCCACGATACCCCAGCGCCCCTTGATATGGTCGGGGCGAATCCAGGCGGACAGCGTCGTGTTCGGGAAGCGGATCATGGCCCGGTCGTTGACAAGCAGATAGCCCTTGCCGTCGAATCGACCGGCCTGCCCGGACACACCCGGTTCACAGCGCACGGAGCCGCCCGTCTGCATCGCGGCAAAGCCATTGCCAGATGCGTCCGCGAAGTAGCGGCCCAGCGGGTCGTCGAAGGTCTGGTGGTAGACCGGCCCTTTGCTGTCCAGCAACGCCGCCCGTTGCGCCATGCGCTTGGCACGTTCCTGCTCGGCGTCATACTGTTCCGCCTCCACATTCTCGAATCGGTTCTCCCGCGTCAGCACCCCCACGCAACCGTCGTCAATCTGCATGCCGACGGAAGCGTTGCGCACGGTGTTGTGCTCGATCACCACATCGCGCACCCCGGGATGCTCCTTGCTGACCCCGCGAAGGCGGATCAGGCTGTTGTTCTCCAACACGTTGCCGCGGTGGATGGAGCAGTAGGCCAAGGGCGCGGGGTTGTCGCCGCGCTGCAGGCCGTAGGTACCCAAGAAAGACGGTCCGGACGGCGTCGCGTTGTTCGCGCCGAACCGGTAGCAGTTCCCGTCCAGAATCCGGTTCTCCATGAACTGGCAGTACCAGGAAGGCTGATACTGGTGGTACCAGCGACCGGAATTGTAGAAGCCGCCCGCACGAGTGGCAGTATTGCCGATCGCCACGTGGTTGATGCTGGTGCCGTAGTACTGCAGGGCGATGCCCGCGTCCTCGAAGTGATTGCCGATGAACAGGTAGTTTCGCTGCATCATGGTCACGGAAAGCAGCGAGGTCTCATCGATCGCCACCGTCCACGGGCGATCCATCGTGATGGTGAGACCATCCTCGGACACACTGTCGATCTCGCGGTACTGCCCTGCCCCGGTCCCCATCAGCACGAAGATCCCGGCCCCCGTCCACGACCGACCGCGCCAGTTGGGCTTCACCGGCAAGACCAACTCGCGCCCCTCACAGCTCGCCGCCTTGCCGTAGAATGGACCACCGCCCGCGTCGCTGGTCATCGCTTCGCGGTCCCAGCCATGGCACCGGGCCACCGTATTGCCGGCGTAGAACACATTGCGGCTGTAGACGCTGCCCAGGCAGTTGATCCCGCCGCCCGTGCTCATCAGATCCGCCCCGGTCAGCACGTTGTTCTCGTAGATCAGGCCATCGGCGCCGGTGATGCAGTACCAGCCCCAGCGACCGTTGTAGAAGCGATTGTTGGCCACCCGCCCGCCCTTCACGCCATAGAAGTAGAACGCCCGGCCCGAACCATAGAGATCGCAGTCGGTCACCTCCACGTCTTCGCCACCGAGCCGGATGCAGTCGCCGCCCCCGCTAGACAGGCGCAGGGACTCGCGGAAGCGGCGGTCTACCTCCTCCGGCTTCATGTGGCCCCGGTAGATCACCGCCCGCATGTTCACCCGCCGGACAAACGTGTGTCCCGCCTCGGGCGTGCGCAGGTCGGCAGCGATCCCGTGCTTGTAGTTGCTCGCATACAGCGTCAGATCCTCGACCCCGAAATGGTCCGTGCCCTCGATGAGAGTGAACGAATCCTCACTGTCCGGCCAGCACAGACAGGCTAGTTTGTTGCCTTCGCCCCGCAGCACCGTGTAGCGGGGCACAGTCAGCGTCCCCTCCACCGCATAGCGTCCGCGCGGGAAGTAGACCACGCCGCCGCCATTCTCATTCGCCGCCTGCAAAGCGCTGGCTACGGCGATCGCGTCGGCCAAGCCACCATTCCCGTTGGCGCCGAACTCGCGGACATTGAACACTTTCTCCGGCCATGGCTTGTCCACACCCACCTCAATGGCGCCCAGCTTCCGCCAGCCATACTCGCGCCCCAGACCGTTGTGGAGGAACGCCGTATAGATGCCTGCCGCCAAGTCCTCCGGCATGGGGACCGCCACATCCCAAAGCGTGCTCTTGCTCGGGGTGAGCTGGATACCCAGACCCTTTGTAGGCAGCAGAACCACCCGCCCCTTGGCGTCCGGATTGCCCACGCATCGCCCAAACACCCGCAACCAGCCACCGGGCGAGACCTTGGCCAATCCCCGATCCCCCTGATGCCAGTAGACGGTGGGCAGGTTCAGGGCGAACGGCTTGGACGTCCCGCCATCGCTCTCGATCCGGCAAAGATAGGCTCCCCGCTTCAGCTTCTTGGGGAGCACGAACTTGACCGATTCCGGAGTCGGCTGCTCCGGTGCCAGCAGCAGTTTTGACTTGCCGTCCCAGACAGGATTTGCAGCGGGTTCCCCGGAGATTCCCTTGCGCAATACCTCCAGCCGCAGCCGGGGATTGCTGCCAAGATCCGCGCCAGCCACCATCACCGTATCGTCCGGCCCCACCGGATCGCTCGCCCAGAACACGACTGGCGAGGAAAACAGAGGCAGGCAGGCAAACAGGACGACACACAGTAGACAACGCATGGGGGGCTTCCTCGACACACGGGGGGGGAATTGGGCTCTGCCCAAGACCATACTCGGCAGAGACCCCTCCCGCCATGCCATGCTCTACAGGGAACCCAGGAATGGCAACGCGATGCGTTGGCGTGCAGGGCGTGTCAACCGCCTGCCACGGGTCCGAGCTTCCGCCAATGAGTGGGCGACATACCGGTGGCTTGCTTGAAGCAGCGGGCGAAGTACTTGGGACTGCGGAAACCTGCGGCAGAGGCTACCTCTGCCGTCGACAGGTCCAGACCGCTGAGGAGTCGCTTGGCGCGCTCGATGCGGGCGTTGGCCAGGTACGCTACGGGAGTCGTGCCGAGCTTCTCGCGGAAGACGAGGAAGAGCTTGGTGCGGCTGATGCCTAGGGCACCGGCCAATTCCGTGACATTCAGGCCCGTGTGCAGGGAGGAATCGACGACGAGCCGCGCACGATGCAGAAGGGCGGCATCGCCACCCGCCGCAGCGGCCCCGCCAACGGTCGCTGGGCTACAAATCTGTGCGAAGGCGTAAAGCAGGGACATGACGCCATACGGGTGGGCCTCCGGTGGTTTGAGAGATTGCCGTAGCGCCTCCAGGATCTGAGCCGTGCCACTGAAGTCGGCGACCCGGTGCAATGGGTCTGCTGGCGTGAACCCGCAACCGGCGGCGAAGGCGGCAGCCCCCTCCCCTTCCAGGTGCAGCCAGGCGTAGCGCCAAGGCCGCTGCGGGTCCTCGAAGTACTCGTAGGTCACGCCTGGCAGCAGGCAGAACATGTCGCCGGCCGCCACCTCCTGTTCGATCCCCCCATGACGAACCACGCCCTGACCGGAGAGAACCAAGTGCGGGCCGACGTGCTCGGCCGGGGCCCAGGCAAACCGACAGTCACCCGCCCCGGTCAACAGTCCGGCAGAATGCAGCCAGACCGAGGCCCCGGCGGGCGGCTCGGAACGGCGGGACACGTAGAGATCATTGAACAGCTTCATATGAACATATGTACACCTCTGCTGAACATCTTTCAACATGATTTGAGTTGCGTCAATAACTAACTCAGAACATTTTAGACGTGAGTATGACGTAGCGCAATGCCACATCGACGGCGAACAGAACAGGCACGCACCATGCAAGACACGATGAACGGCAAGATGACACTGGATGGCACGTGGCGGATTGCCTTTGACCGGGACAATACCGGGCTGGAACAAAACTGGCACCGGCGGGGGCAGTTCCCTGAGCAGGAAGCCCGGAACATCCCCGTCCCAAGCTGTTGGGAGGAACACGAAGAGGACTACGAAGGCGTCGCCTGGTATGCCCGCGAGATCGCCGTCCCGGCTGGCTGGCAGGGGCAGGTCGTGCGGCTGCGCTTCGCGGCGGTCAATGCCCACGCCGAGGTCTGGCTGAACGGTGACATGGTGGGCGGAGAGACCAGTGGTTACACGCCCATCGAGTTCGACATCACCCAGTTCCTGCGCTACGGACAGCCGAACCGTCTGGTGGTCCGGGTGGTGGGGCCGGCGGTTCGCGCCGAGCGGGTGGGGCCGTACGTGAGCAATGAGACGGCCCACTGGCGCGGCGGCTATGTGGGCGGCATCTGGCAATCGGTCTCCCTGATCGCGACGGACCCCGTGTTCGTGCGCGATGTCTTCGTGGAGCCTTGCTTGAGCCAGGGCGAGGCCGTGGTGAATATCGAGGTCGCCAACGATGCCTTCCAGCCGCTCCCGGTGCCCGGCGAGATGGAGCCGACCCATGGCAAGCGCGGCCCGCAGGCGTTCAACCCAATCTGCAGT
>JABGQJ010000553.1 GCA_018648945.1 Victivallales bacterium | reverse complement strand
GGAGGCGTTGGCGGTGAATCCCGCCATGGTGGCGATCCTGGGCTGCGCTTCCCAAGAGGAGGCGCTGACGCACTACACCGACCTGGCCAACCAGCTCTACCTGGACCCGGAACGACGGGCCGACTTCGTGCGCGTCTTGGGGCGGGACAGCGTCGTCGAGGGCTTCGAATATGAAGGGCGCGCGAAGGACGGGGTGAGGAAGTGGCTGAGCATAAACGCGCGTATCGGCCAGGATGGCGAGGACGAGAGCTTCACCATCGAAGGGTTCACTACCGACATCACTGAGCGTAGGCGTGCCGAGGCCGCTCGGCGTGCCAGCGAGGCGCTTCTGATGGCGTCGCAGCGTTTGAGCAAGGTCGGCGGCTGGGAGTGGGACGTCGAGCAGAAGGCGATGTCTTGGACCGACCAAACCTACCGCATCCACGAACGGGAACCGGGCGTGTTCACCCCTGGTACTCCCGAGCAGAACGCCAGGACGACCGGAGCCTACCGGCCCGAGGATGCCGCCAAGCTCCTGGGGTGCCTGCAACGTTGCGTCGAAGAGGGGGCGCCCTACGATCTGGAGGTCCCTTTCACCAGTGCGGCCGGGCGTCCGTTGTGGATTCGGACTACGGCCGAACCGGTCCGGAACGAGGCTGGCCGAGTCGTCAAGGTTATCGGCAACATCATGGACGTCACCGAGCGCAAGCGTGGGGAGGCCGAACGGCAGAGGTTGCAGGCGCAACTTGTGCAGGCGCAGAGAATGGAGTCGGTCGGCCGGCTTGCCGGCGGCGTGGCGCACGATTTCAACAACCTGCTCATGGGTATCATGGGCTACGCTGACCTGTGCCGGGACGAGGTGGCCCCGGATCATCCCGCCAACGAGTGGCTCGACGCGATCAGCAATGGTGCCCGGCGCTCGGGGGATCTCACCCGCCAGCTCCTCGCCTTTGCCCGCAAGCAGACCATCGCTCCGGAGGTGCTGGACCTCAATGGCGCTGTTTCCGGCATGCTCAAGATGCTGCGCCGTTTCATCGGCGAGGACATCAAGCTGGTCTGGCATCCGGACCCCGGCCTCTCGACGGTCAAGATGGATCCGACCCAGCTCGACCAGATTCTGGCCAATCTCACCGTCAACGCCCGCGACGCCATCTCAGGCGTGGGCACGGTGACCATCGACACCCAGAACATCACGGTCGACGAGAGCTATTGCACCAGCCATGCCGATGCCATTCCCGGCGACTATGCCATGCTCACGGTCTCCGACGATGGCAGCGGGATGGAGAAAGAGACGCTGGCAAACCTATTCGAACCATTCTTTACCACCAAGGAGGTCGGCAAGGGAAGCGGCCTCGGACTGGCCACCGTCTATGGCATCGTTCGCCAGAACGGGGGGTTCATCAGTGTCCGCAGCGAACTCGGGCAGGGCACTGTCTTCCGCATCCATCTGCCTGCTCATTCGCTGGTAAGGGCGCCCGTCGTTGCGCCAGAGTCGATGGGGCTCCCGCCGACTGGCACTGAGACCGTGCTCATGGCCGAAGACGAGGCCCTTGTGCTGGACTCCGCCCGGCGCATCCTGAAGGGCCTGGGGTACACCGTGCTCGCCGCGCCCGGCCCGGCGGAAGCAATCCAGTTGGCCGGGGAGTACGAAGGCGACATCGATCTGCTGCTGACCGATGTGGTGATGCCCGAGATGAACGGCCACGACCTCTGCGACCGTCTTGTCGGCTCCCGGCCCCGGATGAAGTGCCTCTACATGTCCGGCTACGCTGCCGATGTCCTCTCTCCCAATGGGGTGCTGGAGGAGGGCGTCCATTTCATCCAGAAGCCTTTCTCCAGGGCTGAGCTCGCCACCAAGGTCCGCGAAGCCATCACCGATCAGTAGCCTGTGGGATGTGACACGGTCGGCCTTTGCGGCATCGCGAAGTGTTGGGCGAGCCACGATGAAGTGAGGCCAGGCCAACATGTCTGTCACTCGCCCATTCAGAGCTCTGCTGGCACCACTCCCGCCGCTTCGATCGCTTCGGCCAGGCGCTGGCGGTAGCTGTAGACCAGCGCGGGATCGCGCGTGTATTCAGTCAGGCTCTTGACCAGACCGGTCGGCACCACGAGCAGTTTCCTGGCCCGCTGCAGCCAGTCGCCGCGGGTGGCGCGCAGTGCCGGTGCAGCCTCGATCTTGGCTATGGTGGCCTCCAGAATGCGCGCGTAGGCGTAGTCTTCCAGGCCGTCGCGGAAGTTCTCAAGCCGGATGGTTGGCAGGGGGGTGCCGCCGGGACCCATGCAGGTCCACGAGCCATCGCCGTGGAAGGTCGTCCAGCTGCGCGGATCCCAGGTGGTGAACGGCCCCGTCGTGATGGGGTCGGCATTCCAGATGCTGATCTGGTAGTAGAGGAAGCCATCGGGACGGTACTTGGCGGTCATTGCACCCATCAGAAGCCGTCCCTCGATGGCTGGGTACTCGATGAACATGTTGGCATGCGGGTGGCGCGGTCCGCAGCAGATGTACCACCAGACCTGCTTGCCGGCGCCCCGGGCCACGGTCGCCCGCGCGGGATCGAACTTCGGCGTCAGCGGACAGAAGACGTCCATCGATTTGATAACGGATTCCTGGCCGAAGCTGTTGTCGTAGGTGGTGGTCATCACGGGCACGCCAGGGAACTCCGCCTTTAGCATTTGGGCGGCGCGCTCGACTGCGGGGAAAAGCCCCTTGGGGTTCTCATCGCAGCCGTAGATATACGCGTGCTTGAGCAGCCCCAGCTCCTTGGCCTTCTCGTAGCGCGGGCGGATGACGTCAATGGTCGCCTGCCGCCACTTCTTGATCGTCTCATCGCCTTCGCCGCAGGCACCGTAGTAGCCCAGGTTGAAGCGGCCCAGGCGGCCTTGCTGCTTCAGCTTGGCTAGGCTGGCGAAGTCCGGCGTCCAATCGGCGCGGCCGTAGAGGGTGTCGGTGGTCAGGTAGTAGTCCGCCAGGAAGTCGGCCCACTCCCACGCGTGCGGTCGCCAGTCGGCCCGTGCGTAAGGTCCTTCGCGCCAGCCGCCTTGACCGTTGGGCTCGTAGAAGATGGGCATGAAGGTGACCGCCAGCGGCAGCGGCGTGCGGTCTGGCATGCGGAAACCGAAGACCCGGATGGTGAGATCGAACGCAAAGGCCTTGGCCCCATCCGCCTCGACCACCAGCTTGCCACTGTACAGGCCGGGCGGTTGCTTCTTCGGAGCGCGTACCCGTACCCAGAAGGCCTGTGCATCGCCCTTGGCAATGTCGGTCGCCGTCTGGAAATTCAGGATTGGGTCCGGCCACCAGCCGATGTGGGAGCTGCCGTATGGCGGGGCCTGTTTGGTCTCGACGTAGCCCACCACCACGGCCTCCACGTTGCTGGCGGCGAAACGCGTGCCTTTGGCACCAACGAGATCCGAGACGTGGATACGGACACTCTTGACGTCCCGTTCGCAGGGCAGCACGATCACCTGGAAGCTCTCCTTTTCGTTCTGCGCCAAGCTGACCAGCATCTTCGTCGCGATTGTGAGGGAGGATGACATGGCCCGCGGGAGCACCTTCTCCATCGAGGTCGCGAAGGCCACTGCCAGATCGGCGCGTGGCGGCGTGCCGACCGTTACTGCCGAACCGAGACGGGCGAAGCGGGCGCGCAGCTGCACCAGCGACTCCAGCGACGCAAGGCGTGCTGTGAGCAGGCCAGGCAGAGACTGGTCGCCGAGGAGGCCAGCGTCGGCGCGGGCCGCACGCTTCGCATAGGCGTTGACCTCCTTTTCCAGCCCTGTCAGAGTCGTGTTCGCCCAGTCCGTGAGCGCCGGGATACCTGCGACCTCCTGGCGCACCCGCGCGGCGGCGTCGGCCAGTTGCTGGCGCACGGTCTCGATCTGGCGGGCCAGCAGTGGCGCAAATTGCTGCATGTAGGCGGCGGATGGCTTCGGCAATGCCTCCCCGGGGCGTAGGAGAACGAGGCGGTCGATATACAGTTCCATAGCCACTGGTGGCCGCTCGGTGAAGACGTGCAGCACGTGGATATCCGCCAGGTTCACCTTCTTTCCGGCCACCTTGCTGAGGGGCACCACAATCTGGGTATGGCCGAAGGGCGGCACGGTGGCTCGCTCCAGCCAGCCGTTGCGGGTGGCGATCTTCGAGTCGCTGATGAAGAAGAACAGCTTCTGCTCGGCCGCCGTTGGGTTGGTCGCGTCGAAGGCGAGACGATCATAGCCGGACCAGTCCGTCAGCGGCGGTTTGCACTCGAATGCAGGCCACTCGCCCATGCCCTGCTTCCAGGCAGGGGAGGCGAAGCACAGCGAGGAGCTGCCGGCCGTCGCGAACCGTGTGGAGCGGCTGACCTCCTTGACTGGAACCGTGGCATCGCGACTCTCGTAGTGCCACAGCTTCAGATCGGTTTCGTTCTCGAAGTCAAGCAGCACCTTGGGAGCCTGGCCCGCTGCCACGAGACAGGCAAGGGCCGTTGTGCTGAACAGGCATCTCTGCAACAGGGCTCTCATGGGGGGTTCCTCGGCTGGATGGTCTCGGCGGTCAGGAGGATGCGAAATGTGCCACAGCAAAGACGAATGTAGAGCTTCCGCTGCCCGACGGCAATCCGTTCGGCGGCCGGGAGCGTCGGCTTCCAGCCGGCATCTTCCTCTCCTTCCCGGCCGCCCCAGTCTCGCTAGCGTCCCGCCTTGATGGCAGCCCAACCGCCGGGGACGCTGACCGCCCCGCAGCAGCAGAACATATTGTCTCGGGCCATGGGGATCTTGTCCCCGAGTAGATCCCAGATGCCCACATTGTCCGTGCATATGGCGAAGGGCGTGTCCGGGCTGAGACGTTTGGTCTCGGCCAGGTAGTGCTCGTAGATCTCCACACGAACATCGATCGGGAACGGCGCGTGGTGCTTGCCGTTCAGCTCGGGGGCCGCCTCGCGCATCCGGCGCATGATATCCTGATCCATGTTGTTGGTGTCGAAGAGCATCTCGAACTCGACGGCATCCATCATGGCCAGGACCCAGCCGCGCAGGACCTCGGGTTGGACCTTGGCAAACAGCTGTTCGAGCATCTGGGTGGTCTCTTCCCGCCAGTTCTTCACGGGGATGATGGGCGAGAAGCCAGCCCGCACCGGGTAGCCGTGTTCCTGGCAGAAGCGCATGGCCTCGATGCGCTCGGCCAGTCCCGGTGAATCGCGTTCGATGGTCTGGCACTGGGTGTCCATGGACAGGGTCCAGTTGAGCAGCGTGTTCTCGCGGTGCGGCATGTCCGCCAACCACTCGACATTGCTGCTGCGCGTGTAGAGCAGCAGGTACTTGCCATGGTCCTTGAAGCACTTGGCCAGGACCTCGGATGCCCCGTAT
>JABGQJ010000552.1 GCA_018648945.1 Victivallales bacterium | reverse complement strand
ACCGGTGGTGAAGGCGACGGGCATCACGAATGCCTCGGGGTGGTACTCGGCGCTGCGTCTCTTGTACTCCAGCGGGATCTGCTTCTTCGTGCCGCCGAACGAGGCGATGATGGCGTCCTGGAACCGTTCGTATTCCAGGTGGTTCGCCAAGCCATTGCAGGCGACGGCACCAGCCACCAGATCCGGGTGCAGCGCCGCGAAGGTGAGCGATGAGGTGGCCCCCATGCTGCCGCCGACCACGAATACCTTGCCGATCCGGTAGCGGTCGCGGAGCGCGCGGATGATCTGGAGCACGTCGGCTTCCGCCTTGGGGCCCATCCAGGAGGTCTTGGCCCGGTAGTCGGGGCTGATGTAGATCATGTTGTGCTTGGCAGCGACGGCGCGGGCGGCGGCAGGTGAGCCGCTGTTGAGCTTGACGAACTGCCAGCGGTCGGAGCCATGGCCGTGCAGGGCAACCATCAGATGGTGGGGTTCCTCCGCCACGAAGGGAACCGGCAGGAGCTCCACGTACTTCTGGGTGGTGCCATCCACGATGGCCTGGAAGGAGATGTCCTTCGGGGGCCCGAGTTCGCCGGCCTCAAGCAGTCCGGCAACCAACGCGGCAGTGCAGAGCAGGAAGCGCTTCATCCATCATCTCCTCATCGGCTGTGTGGGCGAGACCCTATTCCCTGGCGGCCAGGTAGCGTTCGGCATCGATGGCGGCGCGGCAGCCCATGCCGGCTGCCGTGATCGCCTGCCGGTAGGTGTGGTCAGCGCAGTCGCCGGCCACGAAGACACCCCCGACATTGCTCAGCGAGCGGCCGGGATCAGGCAGGACAATGTACCCGTTCTCCATGGCCAGATGCCCCTCGAACACGTCCGTGTTGGGGATGTGCCCGATGGCCAGGAACACCGCATTGCAGGGCACCTCGCGCAACTCGCCGGTCTTGGTGTCCTTCAGCCGGACGCCGGTGACATGGCCCTCTGCTTCGCCAAGAATCTCGTCGATCACGGAATTCCACTCGAACCGGAGTTTCTCGGTCTTGAACGCCCGGTCTTGCATGATCTTGGACCCACGCAGGGCATCGCGGCGATGGACCATAAAGACCTCCGAACCGAAACGGGTCAGGAAAATGGCTTCCTCTAGGGCGCTGTCGCCGCCGCCGACCACGGCAATGGGCACGTCGCGGAAGAAGGCACCGTCGCAGGTGGCACAGGAAGACACGCCCTTGGTCCAGAGCGCTTCCTCGGAGGGGATGCCGAGTTTTCGGGGGCGCGCGCCGGTGGCGATAATCACCGTCTCGGCTTCGAGGACCGTGCCGCTGGAGAGAGTGAGGCGCTGGACGCCGCCAGAGGTGAACTCAACTGCGGTGACCACCTCGTTGATCACCTCGGCCCCGAATTTTTCGGCCTGTTCCTGCATGTTGTCCATCAGGTCGAAGCCAAGGATGCCCTCGGGAAACCCAGGGTAGTTCTCCACCTCGGTGGTCTGGGTGAGTTGACCACCGGGTACTTCGCCCGCCAGGACCTTGGGGGCCAAGTCGGCGCGGGCAGCGTAGACGGCGGCGGTAAGGCCGGCGGGGCCGGTACCGATGATGACGAGCTTCTCCATGGGACAATGCCTCTGGTGGTGGAATGATGGAATGATGGAATGGTGGAATGGTGGAATGATGGAATGATGGAATGATGGAATGATGGAATGATGGAATGATGGAATGATGGAATGATGGAATGATGGAAGGGGACTTCAGTCCACTGGGTCCACTGGGTCCACTCCCAAGTAACCCGCCGGGCTCGCCGAGGTTCCCCGGCTAGGGCAGATCGGCAAGGGAGAGTTGCCGACAGCGGACCTGCTTGCGGCAGTGGGTGTAGCAGGTGGCGAGGCCGCCGGGAACGGTGATCACGGCAGGATAGGAGTACTCTCCGGGGGCGTCTTCCAACACGATGGGCTTGCCCCAGGTCGCCCCGTTGTCCTTCGATAGCACGAGATGCAACGGCGTGCGTGCTCCCCAGTCCTTGCCGACGGGGTTGTAGACGAGAGCCACACGCCCGTCTTCGAGGCGAGCGGCGTCGAGCCCGCTGTTGTTGTTCGGGAGGTCGGTGGGGAGGGGCTGGGTCCAGGTGCGCCCGTAGTCCGACGAGTCGGCTCGGTAGACCCGCGCTTCGGAGCTGCGCATGAGCGCGTGCACGGCGCCAGGGGTGGACTCCCAGACACCGGGTTGGATCAACCCCTTGCCATTGGGCAGTCCCGGCACGGCCAGGGGCGCCGCGTGCAGCCATTGGTCGCCTTTGGGGGAGTACACCTCCATGCGGCATTCCCACTCCGGCTCGATGGAGCTGCCGCAGAGCCATTCCCCGTTGCTCATCCGCACGGGCTTGTTCTTGATTGGGCCGAGGAAGCCAGCGGGCAGACGCTCGGGCGCGGAGTAGGTCCCGCCGCCATCGCCCGAACGTACCACCAGCGATTCCCAGGCAGGCACGTTGATCCCGCGCCGGTAGAACAGCGACAGTTCTTCGCCCTCCGCGAAGAGAACCGGGTTCCACAGGGCTTGGGCGCACCCCACCACCACACGGGGATCGGACCAGGATGTGCCGTCCCAGCGGGACTGCCAGATGTCCACATCGGGGTTCTTCTCGTGGCTGCCCCCGAACCAGGCGCAGACCAAGGTGCCATCTGGCAGGCTCACGATGGTGGAGGCGTGGCAACTGCTGAAGAAGGCGTCCTTCTCGAATACGAACATAGGGTGTCTCCTCATGGTTCCTGTGGCAGCATCCGGGCAAGGTCGAACAGGCGAATGCGCACCACTTCGATGGCGCGCTTGTCACGGGAGAAGATAGTGTATACGAACCCGCCGTGCTCGACCACATGCGGATATTGGTAGGTGCCACGCTCGGGCAGGGGCAGGCGGGCCATGCCGGTGAAGACCATCCCGTCGCGCGACACCGAGAGACAGAGCGGATTGCGTCCCACTGGATTGGGGTTGCTGAGCAGCACGTGGAAGCCAAGCGACGTGCGCAGGGCGTTGAACTTGCTGGTGGCGTCGGGGAAGTTCGTGCGGACGGGCGTGCTCCAACTCCTTCCCAGATCGGTGGAGAAGGCACGGTAGAGTCGCTTCGACCCGGAGTTGTCGCGGAAGAGGGCGACCAGATTCCCGGCGGGCAGCGTCCACCAGAAGGGCTCCTCGAGCTTGGCACCGTCCTTGGGGACGGCGACGGGCGACACGGTCCAGCGGTCGAGCGCATCCCTGCCGCCGACCAGCATGGACTTGTTCATCCTGTGGTCGCGTCGGGACATCATCCACTGGCCATTGGGCAGTCGCTTGGGGGGGAAGTTGTTGATGGCGTCAGGGAAGATCCGCCCGGCGTCACTCCAGGCTTGGTTGGTGTCGTCCCAGGCAAAGGCGCGCAGTTCAAGACTCGGACCAAAGAGCCGATAGGATTCGTCCCGGCTGGCAAGGGCGAGTAGGCGGCCTTCGCGCACCCAGAACCCACGCGAGATATAGCGGAACGGATGCGGCGCAGGCCCGACGATCAATGGGGCCGGTGACCACTTCAGCCCATCCTGACTGGTGGCCGCTCGCACATGCTGGCTGGGGTAGTCCTCGACCTTTGGACCATGGCTCCACATGGCCCAGAACCGGCCATTGTGGAAGGCCAGGTAGGAGTGGAGACGGAAATTCCAGTCTGCCGGCTTGGCCAGGTCCGGCCCTTGTCCCGCGTCGATCTGCTGCCGAGTCCAAGAGACGTCTTCGGCGGAGGCGCTGACCACTGCATGTTCGGCGGGCAGGACGGGCAGCATGGAGAAATCGATCAGCAGGGGGTCAGTGCCGGTGCCCGGCAGGTCGAGCATCAACCCCGACCTCGGATTTCCCTTGGGATCAGGCGGGGTCAGGTTGGTCACTGCCGATGGTGCATCGATTGCCTGGATGGCGCTGGCTGGGATGGCTTTGCCGCCGACCAGTTCGGCCCAGGAATCCGCGACGTGGACGGAGGTCCGCAGGACGGCCTTGCCGACGACGCGGACCCTCGCCAGGTTGGCGTCGCTCCAGCCGCGGCGGTTGACCAGTGTCCAGCCTTCGTCTCCGACTGGTTCCGTATCGGGCAGAGCAGGGCTGGCGAGCAGGAAGAGCTCGTCGCGTTTCCGTGCCGCATGGGTGACGAGTTTGAGGACCAGCCGCAGATTCTCGCCGGGCGTGTAGGTCCCTCCGGAACTCACTCCATGGAACACGCGGGTTCGGTACTTCCCCCGGCCATCGAAGAGACATTCCACGCGCACCAGCCCGCTCTTGCCCGCGGTGGTCAACTGCATCCCGGCGACCGTGCCCAAAGGCGGCGCAGTCGCCCGGGCACGCACGTAGAGAGTCCGCCCCTCATCGCCCAAGTCCACCCAATCGGCAGCCAAGGTCCCGACCCCGAACGCGATCAGCCAAGCGCAGACTCCACGAACACATACGGGCATCGTCAGTTTCTCCGGCTTCCAGACGGCGGACACGTGTTGCGGCGGACCGCCGCGCCAGGCACTGTCTACCGATTTACGCCCCATGGGTGGTAGCCGGCGGCAAAGGACAAGGAGGATAGAAAAGGACCAAAGGGACCAAAGGGACCAAAGGGACGCCGTGCTGCCGCCATGGCTGGCCTACTGAAGGGTGATGGGAATCTCCTGCTCCACGTCGCCCAGAACGACTCTGACCTTGCTTGCGCCTGGGGCAAGCGCGCTCGCGTCCACGGTCTGCAGGACCATGCGCCAGCGGCGGGGAGTGAAGGGGACACTCGGCGTGCAATCGACCAGCGTACTGGGATGCTTGCCATTGTCGCCCAGGGTCAAGGTCTTGTTCAGGGGCAGGGCGGGGTCCGCCAGGTAACGCCCGTCTTCGAAGAGCAGGAGGGTCTGCGCCTGGTAGTCCTCGTTGTTGGCGGGGGGATTGGCACCGGTGCCGTCCGTGGGGGTGCCGGCGGTCAGGCGGAACTGGGGCTTGGGCGAACTGCGCCAGGCGGAAGCTGGCACCGGGAATCCGAACCACTCCCAACCCATGACGTCCCGGTCCGGGGCAATGCGGGTGAGCAGCTTGCCATTCACATACACGCAGTTGAGGAAGCCGTGGGACTTGCTCTGGAGTCCACTCGCCCGGAAGAGGATGGCGACGAACTCCTGGCTCGTCTTGCCTTCCTGTCCTCCGAGGGTGATCTGGGGCTGCCGTGTGCCGCTACTCTCGACCATGGCCAGGATCGGGACCGGGCCACGCGCGATAGTGGCCCCAGGTTGTGGGGAAAGAACGCGGACCTTGGCGCGGGTCTCGCCGGGACGCTTGAGCGCCAGGTATTGCCATTTGGCCGTGCTTTCCCACAGGGCGGCGTGGG
>JABGQJ010000551.1 GCA_018648945.1 Victivallales bacterium | reverse complement strand
CTGTTACCGGGGCACGCCGCCAACCGGTCGTGACGGCTGGGGCATCGGCCCGGGCGACGTCTTCCTACGGAAGGCAACCACCGTACCTGTGTTCACGGGGGATACCCCGCTGTTCCACACGGTGCAAGTGAACGGGCGGGCGGTCACAGTGTGCTCACTCTCTGCGGCCACACTCGACGACGACTGGATTCGGGGGAAGACGGCCCGCATTTCCGCAGCCCTCCGGATCAATGCCGATCTGAGCAGCGACGTAGGCCCGGCGCTTACCGAGCCGCCGAATCTGTACCCGATCGAATGGCGCCAGGTCGAGCGCCTGGATGAGCCCTTCGACCCCTATCTCTACTGGCGCTGGTGATCACGCCAAACAGCTCCCGCATCCCCCTTCTGAGAGCCACAACCAAAGGACTGCCCCAACCATGGCCATCTCCCGCAGTCTTGTTCTTCCCGCCGCGTTCTTTGCAGCCAGTTGCGCCGGGCAGACAGCTCCCAGGCCGAGCGTGCCCGGAGGCGGGCTGGTCGGGCATTGGACGTTCGACGCCGAGGCCAAAGCCGATGCAGTTGGGGCCATGCGGGATCGGTCGGGAAAGGGGAACCATGCCACCCTGGGGACAGGAGCGGCCACGGGCCAAGCGGGAGAGCTCGGGGCGGGCCTGCTTCTTGACGGCAAGACGGGTGCCGCGGAGTGCCCAAACAACCCCAGCCTCAACCCCGGGCAGCAGCTCACAGTCATGACTTGGTTCAGGCTTAGCAAGGGCACGCTGGAAAGCCAGAAACTACTCATCAGCAAGAGCCAACCGACGCACGCGGCGCCCTATTACCAGTATGCCATCGGCGGCATTGACCGGCCGGGGAACCCGAACACGATCACCTTCTACCTGACTCTCGGCGGCGTTCTGCGGAACTGCCCGGCCCAAGATCTCCCCACCGACCTCTATGCAGGCTGGCACCACGCGGCGGGGACCTACGACGGACAGACCATGCGTCTCTACGTCGATGGTTCCGAGGCAGCAACGTCCTCGGCGACCGGGGCCATCGCGGGGCAAGACACCCCGGTCGTGTTGGGAGCCTACGGGAACCTGCCGCGAACGGCTGCCTATTGCGTCGCGGGGGGGCTGGACGATGTGGCAATCTACGAGCGGGCCCTGGCTGCGGCCGAGATCGAGGCCTACTACTGGTCGGCCCAGGCTGACCATGTGCTGTCGCACCCCGGAACGGGCAAGGTCTTCGGCAGCGTGGCCGACGACCATTTTGCCGCGCAGTCGTTCGTCGCAGCGGGCCCCGCTCTCCAGCAGGGGGCACTTTGGTTGGCGGAACCGAACGACGACGAGCTCCTGGTACAGCTCCGCAAAGGCAGCGTCACGGGCGAAATCCTGGCCGCCAAGTCCCTGTCGGCGGGCCCGACGGGCAAACGCCCGTTCAGCTTCACCCCTCCGGTGCGGGTCCAGAAGGGCGCGACCTACGTCCTCAAAGTCTGCGCCGGGGCGCCCGGGACGAAGCGGGGGGCGGTTCAGCAGCAGACGGCCAACCCCGAGAGCCAGGGCGTGACGGACAATGGCCCCAGCGATCAGGATATGGCACTGGAGCTCAGGTTCCTGCCCTGCCCGCTGCGCGCCTCGGTTCGGCAACCCAAGATCTACGAGCGCACAGCCGAGGACAGCCGCTACGAGAAGGCGCTCAATGACGCACTCCGGAAGAAACGCGATGTCTGGGGCGAGGCACTGATCGCCCGCCCGGAAGGGCCTACCTACGAGAACATCGTGGACTACCTGCGCCCAATGACCTGGATCGGGGACTACGTGACGACCTCGGGGGTGCACTATGTCGTCTTTGGCCGGCCAGCTGGCATCAAAGGCGGCGGCGACTGCGCCCTGCACGTGGCCGACGGCAGTGAGATCATCTCGCGGCATCACAAGAGTGGCCGCCGAACCACCTTCTTCATCGGACCCAACGGACAAGAACGGTACGGAGAGGACTTGAGGCGGCTCGACGGTCCACATCTTGCCGCCGGCTACCAGCCGGTACTGCGCACGACGTATGCTGCCGGGGACGGTGGACAGTGGGAGCAGGAGTCCTTCGCAACGGCCATCCCCGAGACCTCGAGCCTGGTGAGTTTTGTCCGCTTCACCTTCCGCCCCGGCGAGGATGGGGCCGGGGGAAAGCTGCGGGTGCGGACCTCGGCAAAGGGAGCCGTGGCGGACGGAAACAGCTTGCGGATAGGCGATGGCACGATCCTCATCTACCCACCCGGCGGCGTCTACGAGCCGCCCTATCTGACCTTCCCGCTCGGCGCGGAGCCGGGCCGTAGCGAGGTCACGTTGGTCAGGCTGAACCAACCAGCCCAGTGCCAGCCATTCGTCCCCACGCGGGCGCGGATGGGCGCTGCCCGCCAGGAAGTCTGCGCCTATTGGGACGACCTGCTCAGTCGCGGTGCCAGATTCTCTGTTCCAGAGGAACGGGTCATGGATGCCATGCGCAACCTGCTCGTCCAGAATCTGTTCATGACCTGGCGCTACAGCATCGGCAACGCCTATGAATCCTGGTACCCGCAGGAGAGCGGCGATGCGCTGAAGGTTCTCGGCGAATTCGGCTTCCTGGACCATTACCGCGAGAATCTACAGGAGCTGCTGCCGCGAGTCTTCCGAGGAAAGGACGAGCGGCCCGTCGAGTGGGCAAACAAGCTCTACTACACTGCGCACTATACGCTACTGTCGGGCGACCACTCGCTCATGACGGACAACCAGGACCGCATGAGAGAATGGCGCGTGGGGCTGCGCAAGATCATGGCGGAGGACCCTCTCGGGCTGCTGGGGAAGACCCGAGCCGGCGACATCCACACCCACTGCTACTACTCGCACCACCAAGCCAACGGCTGGCGCGGTCTCCGCGACGGGGCCGTGGCCTGTGCCGAGGTCGGCTGGCAAAAGGAGGCCGAGGACTTCGCCCAAGCCGCCGCCGAGCTGCGCACGTCATTCGTTGCCGCCTTCAACGCGAGCAAAGTGGACATGCCGGACGGCACGCTCTTCTGGCCAAAGGCCCTCACCGGTTCGCCGGCAACGCCCTACGATCCCCTCACCGCCACGCGACTGGGCAGCTATTGGAATCTGAGTATCGGCAGCGCCCTCAGGTCCGGCATCTTCGACCCGCGCGGGGACACCATGCGGCGCACGGTCGACTATATGCTCCTGCACGGGGCCTTCTTCCTGGGGCTGACCCGGTTCAACTACTATCCCGTGCCGGTGGGGGAGGTCCGCGATGGTGGTCTGCCGGGATACAACACCACCGGCGCGGACAACGTCTACGGTCTCGGCATCAATGAAGCCATGATGGAGCAGGACCGGGCAGACCGGATCGTGCTTGGCCTCTACGGCAAGCTGGCTCACGGCATGACCCGAGGCACGTTCATCTCCGGCGAAGGGGATGCGTTCGGCCCGGTGCCAGGCGAGTACCATCGAAGCCTCTACCTGCCGCCAAGCAACACCAACAACGCGCTGTTCCTGAAGACCCTTCACGATATGCTGGTCTTCAACCATATCGGTGCCGAGGGGAAGCCCGAAGAGCTGTTGCTTGCCCACGCCACCCCGCGTGCGTGGCTGGCAGATGGCAAGGAGATCCAGGTCGAGCGTGCTCCGACCCTGTTCGGCCCAGTTTCGTTCCACCTGCGTTCACAACTCGCCGCTGGCCGGATTGATGCCACCGTAACCGTGCCAGGTCGCCGCCCTGCCCGTCGCTTGGCCCTGCGACTGCGTACTCCGCAAGGGCGTTCGATCACCAACATCACGGTTAACGGTCGCGAACATAAGCGCTTCGATCCCGTCTCCGGCACCATCGACCTGACCGGGCTGGCAGGCTCTCTAGAGATCCGCGCCAACTACTGATCGCATACGTTCGACCTGCCAAGAGGGTATCTGATGAACACCTCAGACAGTTCTGGTCCCAGGCATCGCGTCCTCCTCACCCTGATAGTCGGCGTCGGCCTCTTCGCTCAGGGTCGCCTACTTGGGCAGCCGAGATTCGTCAAGGAGATGACGATTACCGGTACTCCCAAAGGGACAAGCGCGTTCTACACGAATGCGTTTACTAAGATCACCACCCACAACGGCTGTATATATGTAGCGTACCTGGATCAGGAACGGTTCATCTGCATACAGAAGATGGACCGCAAGGGGGGCACGACCAGCAACCGGATCTTCGGCCCCGTGATGAACGACCGGTCGCATATGGCACCGGTTGTCGGCGTGGACGGGAACGGGTATGTCCATGTGACCGGTGGCATGCATTACGGAAATGCGTTCAGGGAGAATGACCCCGAGACGGGGAAGCTGAAGCTGAGACCGTACAAGGGGTTGTGGAACTACTTCATCTCCGACAAACCGGAGGATATCGGCAACTTCACCGCCCAGACCCCTGGGATGCCAGGCTACCCGCCGGGATGGTTGACAAGCTACCCGGAGCTCTACAAGGACAACAAAGGTCGCCTCTACCTGACCTCGAGGCAAGGCTCCTACAAGCCACCATTCATCGGCGGTGCCATCGCCCGCTATGATCACGAGGCCAAGGGCTGGACAGCTCTGGGTGGCGAGCTGACTCACCCCAGAAGGCGGCGCAGGAAGCTGACCTACGCGCTGTGGTTCGAGCCGGGCAAGGACGAGCCAACCTGCTACCAGAAATGGAATACTTGGCTTCAATTCGATGGGGACAACACCCTTCACCTAGCCTGGAAGGTGAACGCTCTTGGCCCGGGGCGGAACTGGAATACCGGCACCCACATCATGTACGCGCGAAGGAAGGAGGGTGCCCCGCAATGGGAGACGCTAGACGACCAGCCAGTTCGCGAGGAGCTTCTGACGATACACAACGCAACGGTCGTGGAAACCGACCTCGAGACCCCCGAGCTCTGCCTGAATGGGATGGCCGTCGGGACAAACGGAAACCCCATCCTGTCCATCACCTACACCAAGAACAACAACCCGCCGAACCGCGACCGTGGCGGCCGGCCGGTGAAGTGGAACGGGGCCTCCTGGGAACGCGTGCCATTCCCCGAGGGATTCTCTCCCCGAGCCTACTACAGAGTGATGTCGGACAATCACGGCGGCATCCTTGCCATGGGAACCCCGGTGACTACCTGCTACTACAGCGGGGACAACGGCGCGACGTGGGAGACCATCGCCATCCCCTACACGCGCGAAGGAGCGTCGTTGGCGGATCTTGACTTCCAGCACTTCCGGGAGACGGGCAATCCGAGAATCTCCGTCTTCTTTGAGAAGGAAGGAGTGATTGAGGTCTGGACAATCCAGCTGAAGCCCTGATACACGACGAGGGCAGCCCTACCGGCGGTATCCCTTGGG
>JABGQJ010000550.1 GCA_018648945.1 Victivallales bacterium | reverse complement strand
GAAGGGCAAGCCTTGGGGCGTGAGATCGCCGAGGACCACCTGTTCCGGCAGCGGGGCAAGCAGGAACTCGCCCGTGTAGCGCATGGCCTCGCGAGGCAGGGCCTCGTACTCTCCTGGCGTCACCACGCCGAAGCCGCCAATCAGATAGACAGCTTCGATCTCGCTGTCGTAGGTAAGTTTGTTCTTCTCGGCCTCGAAGGCCCGGGCCCGACGCAAGTGCGCGTAAATCTCGGGCGACTGCTCGAAGCGGGTGCGCATGACAATCTCGTTGGCCCCCTCCCGCAGACTGCCCTCCAGATCGATCTTGCGGAAGGACATGTCGCGGTAGTGCCCCAGATCCCGTTTGCTCAAGACCTGTCCGTTGACCGTGATCTCGAACTGATCGGGCGTCTCCACCACCAACGCCGCGTCGGCAGGCGGAGTGTAGCCCGCCGCCGTCTGCACAGCGAAACGCAGCTCGATGTCCACGGCGCGCTCCAGTTCCAGCGCGCGCCACTGGACCACACTGATGTGCTCGTCCTCGGCGACCACTTCGCCATCGAAGAGAATGGTACAGCGGTCCAGGGTCAGGGCATTCGGATCGACCAGTTCCAGATCCCATTCCCCGGCGAGAGTCTCCGACGCCAGCGGTGTACGGCGCGCAGTTGGCTCGGCGGCAGTATGGGCAGCTGGGTCATCGCTGACAAAGAGCGCCAGCGAGCCGCCCTGCACGAAGGCGTAGGGGACAACCACTTCGTCGCCCTCGACGCCAAACACCAGTGGCTCAGTCTCCCCTGTCTCGGGCACGAACCGCGCGACAGAAGCACCCAGGCAGCGGACCACGGCGGAGAAGCCCTGGTTGGCGTCGCTGTTGGCCAGGAAGACAAAACGCCCGCCATCCTCAAGCGTACGGGACGTGGCGCCGATCGCGGTGAGCACCTGGCCATCGGCATTGGTGACCGAGACCGGCTTCAGCTCGGAGGGAATGGCCGCGATGACACCCGCGTAGTCTTCCGTTTGGGTACCTTGGGCCGTGAGATCGGCAAGCGCAGGGGAAGCGGCCCCGTCCACCAGCCCAGGGAGCTGCCCAGTCCAGACCAGCCTGCCGCCATTGGCCGCATATTCGGTCAGTAGGGCGACAGTCTCGGCCGCCAACGTGTCCACGGCGGGAACCAGGACCATCCCGTACGTCTGCGTGCCCACCTGCAGGCTGGCGCCCTCGACTCGGCCATGCCGGTCGAGAATGCGCTCATCGCCATAGTGGAAGGGCACGTGCGCCCGTTCGAGAGCATGGGTCAGCGCCATGAAGTGCCCGTTCAGTTCGTTCAGCCCCTCGTTGTCGGCATGGTCGAAGTGCAGCCAAGCGGAGGTCTGGGGATGGATCACCAACACGCCAAACTCGGGGCGTCCCTTGGCGAGAACCATGCCGATGCGGGTCATGGCGTCGTTGAAGAACCGATAGCGATCCCACCAGGGCTGCTGGTAGAAGAGCGATGGCGGATAGTCCCGCTTGCGGATGCCACGCAGCGAGTACCCCTCCAGATGCTGGCAAAGCTGGGTAATGCCGCGCACCATCTGCCACTCGTACATCCACTTCAGCTCGTCGAAGGACACGTTCCAACCGGTCAATGCGAAGGTCTCGCTCAGGATCAGCGGCTTGTCGAGCTGATGGGCCACGGAGGCCACCTGCAGGGGCGTGGTGGGCGGATCGATGTGACGGCAGAGCCAGTCCATGCCAGGCACGTGGAAGAACTCGTAGTGGGGCATGACCGCGCCGTTCGAGGTGAGCTGGGCGTGCAGCGTCTCCTCCAGCACCATGTGGCCAGTGAGCTGGCCACCATGCTCCTCGCACCATTCGTAGATCTGGCGGGTGAAGTTGTCGGTGAAGAGGTCGCGCACGAGTTTCCAGAAACGATAGCGGACCTGCCGGTAGTCGCCGACTTCCAGGAACAGCGAGGGCAGAACAGCCAGCAGATCCTCGTCGTAGGCCGCCTGGTAACTCTCCGGCAGGATGAAGGACCATGGAATGCCGTTGCGCGAAATCTGGGGCTCATCGGTGAAGAAGCCCGGCATGCCACGCCCGAGATCCGCGCCGAACTTGTGGGCGTAGGGCTCGTAGACCTGGTTCAGAAAATCGCGCGTCACAGTCGCGTCCAGGGTGTCCACGTAGAACGGGTTCACATCGAAGTAGAGGCGCAGCAGGCGACCATCCGCCAACCGCACATGGGTGATCGTGCGTTCGGCCTCGGCCTCGGCTTCGACCACTTCGTAACGCAGGTACTTCTGCTGGGAAGCAACACCTCTGCCATTGACCTTGCCATCACCGAACCCGCTGGGCCACCCGTTCTCATCGTAGGCCCAAGCCCCCATGCCGCGTGCTTCGCCCTCCTGGATCCCGGCGGCGATGTTCGCCATCCAGTCCTCGCCCATGTACTCCGTCTGCAACCCACCGCGGGCGTGCATGAAGTAGCCGCCGATACCAGCTCTATCCATCTCGGCGATCTGGCGGCGGGTCTCCCCGACCGACAGATCCTCGTTCCAGGACCAGAATGGGATGGGGCGGAAACGCTTCGGGGGATTCTTCAGATCCCGTTTGAAATCGTCGGAGAGCATGGAGAGTATCCTGTTCAGCCATCGTGCATGTGTTCTCCTTGAAAATACCAAATCCCTTCCCGAATCCAAGCCCTGGCGACAGCGGGATTGTGCTAGCCTGCTCCCGCCAGACCGACGGTGCTGGCATTGGTTGGGGCGCACCCTATGGTACCGAGTCCATAGCCCACCCGCTCACGCGGGAGATGCGTTTCGAGGACTTCCCCATCGTGCCACCTGGAGGCGATATCCCATGGTCAAGATAGCGATTATCGGCGGTTCCGGTCTCGAAGACCCCAAAATCCTGCAGGATCCCGAGGTCCTCCGCGTCACCACCCCCTACGGCCCGCCAAGTTCCCCCATCACCTGCGGGCGCATCGCCGGGGTCGAGGTCGCGATCCTCTCCCGGCATGGGCTGGACCACAGCCTGCCCCCCACCCACGTCCCCAATCGGGCCAACATCCAGGCCCTCAGGGATCTTGGCTGCACCCACATTCTGGCCACCACGGCGGTCGGCTCCCTGCGCGAGCAAATCGGCAGGGGAGATCTCGTGCTCGTCGATCAGTTCATCGATTTCACCCGCCACCGGGACATCACCTTCCACGACGATTTCACTGGCGGCATGCAGCACACGGCCATGGCCGACCCCTTCGACCAGGATCTCCGCGGACACATGGGGGCGGCCGCCGACCAGCTGGGCCTGAAAATCCACCGGCAGGGCACGGTCGTCACCATCGAGGGGCCGCGATTCTCCACCCGCGCCGAATCCCACATGTTCCGGGCCTGGGGCGCGGATATCATCAACATGTCCACGGCCCCCGAAGCCGCCCTGGCCAACGAAGCCGGCATTCCCTACGCAGCCGTGGCCATGAGCACCGACTACGACTGCTGGAAGGAGGACGAGGCACCCGTCACCTGGGAAGCCGTCCTCGCCATCTTCCAGCAGAACGCCGCCAATGTGAAGAACCTGCTGATCGAGGCGATCCCCCGCATCGCCAAGGGCGAGCCCGCTCCGGCACTGGATGATGCCGTTCTAGACGAGATCAAGGGCATGTTCCGCACCATCCCAAACTTCCCCATCGAGGGCGTCATGTTCCGCGATGTGACCACCCTCATCAAGAATCCCCGGGGCCTCAAGCTGGTAACCGACGCCTTCGTCAAACGCTACCAGAATGAGCAGATCGACGCCGTGGCCGGCATCGAGAGCCGCGGCTTCGTCCTCGGCAGCGTCCTGGCCCACGCCCTCGGCCTGGGATTCATCCTCCTGCGCAAGCCCGGCAAACTGCCCGCCGACGTCGAAAAGGTGGAATACACCACCGAGTACTCCACCGATGCCATCGAGGTCCATCGCGATGCCATCGAGCCCGGCGACCGCATCCTGGTCATCGACGATCTGATCGCCACCGGCGGCACCGCGCTTGCCGGCTGCCAGTTGGTAGAAAAGCTCGGCGGCGAGGTGCTGGAATGCGCCTTCGTGGTCGATCTCCCCGACCTCGGCGGTTGCGAGAAGCTCAAGGAAGCGGGCTACAAGCCCTTCGCCCTTATCGCATTCGAAGGCGAGTAGGAACGCACCATGAACGTTGACGGCACCCATTTTCGCACCATCTGGCCCGTGGCGGACGACCCCGGCGCGGTCGAGATCATCGACCAGCGCCACCTCCCCCACGAGTTCGTTGTCGAGCGCCTGGAATCGGTGGACCAGGTGGCTGCCGCCATTCAGGAGATGCATGTGCGCGGCGCGGGGCTGATCGGCGCCACCGCCGGCTGGGGCATGTACCTGGCCACCCGCGAGGCCACTGCGGCGGACGACCCCAACACTGCTCTGCGAGCCGCCGCAGACCAACTCAAGGCCACTCGCCCCACCGCCGTCAACCTGGCCTGGGCCGTGGATCGCCAGCTCGACGCCCTCCTCCCCATCGCCCGTCCCGCCGCGCGGATTCCGGCGGCCCGCGGGTTGGCGGAGACCATCGCCGACGAGGATGCCGAGTGCTGTCGCCGAATCGGCGAGTACGGCCTGGAACGGATTCGCGAGATCGCCGCAGCCAAGCCGGGACAGACCGTCAACATCCTCACCCACTGCAACGCTGGCTGGCTGGCCTTCGTCGACTACGGCTCCGCCACCGCCCCGATCTATGCCGCCTTCGACGCAGGCATCGACGTCCATGTCTGGGTGGACGAGACCCGTCCGCGCAATCAGGGCGCACGGCTCACCGCCTGGGAACTGGGCCAGCATGGCGTGCCCCACACGATCATCCCGGACAACACCGGCGGCCACCTCATGCAACATGGCATGGTCGATCTGGTGATCGTCGGTTCCGACCGCACGACCTATACCGGCTTCGTCGCCAACAAGGTCGGCACCTACCTCAAATCCCTGGCCGCCGCCGACAACCAGGTCCCCTTCTTCACCGCCCTGCCTTCCTCCACCTTCGACTGGGTCATGCGCGACGGTGTCCGCGAGATCCCCATCGAGCAACGCGGCAACGAGGAGGTGAAGTACATGCGCGGGCGCGGTCCCAACGGCCAGATCACGCAAGTGTTGGTCACGCCCCCCGACAGTCCGGCGGCGAACTTCGCCTTCGACGTGACCCCACCCCGCCTGGTCACCGGCCTAATCACCGAGCGTGGCATCATCCAGCCGGTGAACGAGGGCACAATCCTGGCCATGTTCCCGGAGAAGAGGCAGTAGAGCAGCCTCAACCAGACCTACTGCCACCCAATGTGGGAGACATCTGAGGCTGTCTGTCAACTGCCTGAGAACCCTCCTGAATGTGGGAGA
>JABGQJ010000055.1:8152-19730 GCA_018648945.1 Victivallales bacterium | reverse complement strand
CCCAGGCATCGCGGGAGCAGAGGTCTACGCTACCCAGGAGTGCTGGCTTCGGGCCCGTGCCGTAGCTGGTATAGGTGACGGGGCGGCCTTCAGCCCCGCCTTGGCAGGTCAGAGACTCGCGCCAGACCCCGCCCGCCCTGAAGCGGACCGTGTCGCCGGGCTGCAGTTCGGCGCGGTTGACCCGCCGCACAGACTGCCACGGCTCCGTGACCGACAAGCCCGAGTTGCCGTCCTTCCCGGACTCCGCATCAACGAAATACACTGCTGCCTGTACTGCTGACATGGTCATCATCACCCCCATCGCGAGACTGCATCGCCATCTATCCATCGTCGTCCTCTTGCGTATCGTCCGGAGAAGAGGGGGAAGAAGACACAGGCGAGACGCCTGTGCTACTCTCGTTGTGCCGCTTCTTGTTGTGTTACTTTCGTTGCTCAGGGCGTTCGACCGAGGGCGCGGAGCATGGCGTCCACGTTCTCGGGTGGGGTGCCGATCTGGATGGCGTGGGATGGGGCGGGGATGTAGCCGCCGTCTTCGCCGAGTATCTCGATGAGACGTCGGCATTCGTGTTCGACGGTTTCCGCGTCGGCGTAGGGGAGGAGTTGCTGGACGCTGATGCCGCCGTGGAAGCAGAGATCGCGACCATACTCCCGCTTGAGCCGGGCTGGGTCCATGCCGACGGCGTCGGTCTGGACGGCTTCGAGCACATCGACTCCGGCCTCGATGAGGTCGGGGATGGCGTCGAAGACAGCGCCGTCGCTGTGGAACACGGTCTTCACATGCGGGGCCAGGCGGTGGACCGTCCCCGCAAGCCGCCGATGGTAGGGCTGCAGGAAGTCTCGGTACATCTCGCGGGACATGAGGAGGCCGGTCTGACTGCCGAGATCGTCGGCAAGGAAGACGAGATCGATGAGGGAAGCCGCTGCGGGCAGTACTCGTGTGAGCCGCTCCTCGAAGAAGCTGGTGATGTGATCCAGGGCGCGGCGGACGACCGCCGGCGCGAGGACGAGATTCATCATGGCCTCTTCCAGGCCGGTCAGCCAGCAGTAGATCTCAAAGGGATTGCCGCCGGGTGTCATCACCGCGCGCCCGTGCTCCGGATTGGCCTTGCTCACGAGGTCGGAGAACCCCGTGTCGTCGTAGATGGCTGCATCCGGCCACGGGTAGGCGTCGAGTTCGGTTGCGCTGGTCACGCCTGCCAACGGGAAGCCGCAGAACTCGTTGTAGCTACCGTTCTCGTAGTCGCTGCGCTGGGTCTGGATGCCCCAGATGTTGCCGGTTGGCGGCTCGTGGGGCTTCGGCGAGAGCCGGATGATGTCGTCGGTCTCATGGCGCAACGTGGGCCAGTTGATGCCGCGCGTGGCGTAGTGTTGTTGCAGAACGGCCCCCATCTCTCCGGTTGAGCCGAAGCCCCAGGAAAAGGGGATGCGGGCTGGTGCGCGATGGTCGAGGGCGGTGAGGACGCGTTCGCGTGAGGTCTGCATGGTGTTTTCTCGGGGTGGGAAGACAAGCGGCGAGACGCCGCTTCCACTCTGTCTACCGTACGGGGGATGGGAAGACAAGCGGCGAGACGCCGCTTCCACTCTAGCGGAAGGTCACTGTAGGGTACTTGGCGAGTTCATTGAAACCACGATTCAGCGGCCCCCAGACGATGAGTTCGGTGGGGAAGCCATTGCCTGCGGGGCGGTGGCGGGCCACGTTGAGCCGCCACTTGTCTCCTGGCTTGGGCGTGGTGCCCAGCCCGGCGAAGGGAATGGCCAGCTCGACGCTCCAGGAATGCCCCTCGCGGACATGGACCGCCACGCGGGCACCGATCTCGGTGGTGCCGTCCTCGTTGAACTCCAGCTGGGATCCGGCGCCGTTGACGATGACTTGGCGGTAGGTCTTGCCGTCGCCGTTGGCATCGATCCAGACCTCGATCTCGTCGTCGCCCCAGATGGCCCCGTTCTTGATCAGTGGCTTCTTGCGGGCCGCCTCTAGACAGGTCACGGCTACGTAGAGGTACTTGTCGTCGTACATGAATTGGGCACGGGTCTTGGTGCGGGGGAGTCCTTTGCCACCGATCAGGTAGAATTGGCCGATCGAGCTGGCGGCCTGCCACATCTCGTCGTCGGGTTCGCCGTCCACGATGGGTGCGAGAGGGGCACGCGGGACGTCGGCGCTCTTGGGCTTCTCGAACTCCCGGCGGAAGTCCCGTGGGTCGGCCCCCTGGTCGAACGGTCCCTTCACAGCGTCGTTGACGGCGGTGATCCGGGCGGTGAGACGGCGGTCGGCGGCGGTGTAGTTGCTGCCCGCGAACAGCCAGACATTGCCATCCCAGTCCTTGGGGGCGGTGGCCTGGAGACCAAGGCGAATCGTGCTCGTCTTCTCCTTGGCGAGCCGGTCGCCCAAATCCCGGATCGCGTCGGGCTTGCCGTCCTTGCCGAAGGGCGGCGAGGCGTTGCTGCACTCGGGGTCGAGCACCCCCAGGCCGAAGAGCACGCGGTGGGTGTAGCCCTTGGCCGTGTGGTAGTCCACGATCACCCCCGCAAAGCTGGTCTTGGACTTGCGGTATTGGGGCTTGTGGTTGCCAGGCCCCCGCAAGTGGAAGGCGTCGCGGAAAGTGTTGTCGATCTTGAGCTCGACTTTACGCAGGCCTTCCATCTCGAGCCCGGCGAAGGCTGGCCCGAGGAAGCCGTCTAGCTTGCGGGTGGTCCCTGCCTCCATGGTCAGATTCTCGGGCGACACCTTGGCCATGAGCCCTGGCAAGCCGGGCTGATAGCCGGTCTCTGCCGTGGGGCCGGCAAACTCGGCCGCCGTGAGTACCCGGACGCCCTGGATCGTCTGGTTCACGGCCACCTCGCGCTTGTGTTCCGCGGTGCGGGGCGCGTTCTTGGAGGAAAGGCCGGGGCTGGGCAGTTCGCCTGTGTCTGGCCCGACCTCATCCATCTGGACTTTCGCCAACCAGATGTCGGCTGGCGCGAATTCCAACCGGTGGGTGCCCTTGGCGATGGCAACCAGCGGGAACACCCCGCTCAGCGTGCGAACCCAGCGAGCTTCTGCAGGCTTGCCGTTTAGACGTACCAGGGCGGGGGAGGACAGCAGGATCTCCGCTGCCTCCCGCGTGCTGTTCACGAGCAGCTTCCCTGGTCCCTCAGCCTGGATCTCCACACCCTTGAGCGTAGGGAACAGGAACTGGGACGGCAGTCCATCCACCGAGTAGACTGCGGCAGGCACGCGACTGATGACGAACTGGCGCAGCTGGTGGGGCCTTAGCTCGGCCCGCAGGGAGAGTCCCTTCGCCTGGGGGCTCACATGGACCAACCGCCGCGTGGCGATCAGGTCGGGGTGGCGACTGCTCTCGGTGTAGAGCTTCTGTGCCCCGGCTTCGGTGAGTCTGCCTTTGAACTCGTGGGCATCGGCGATGCGGTGCTCCCAGACATACAGATTCCCCGCGCCCGGCAGGTCGCTTTTGGTCAGATTCAGGGTCAGGGGAACGGTGGCGCGTTCCTCTGCTCGGAGGATCGTGGAGAGGACCAGGGCATCCGTTCCGCGCCGCATGAGATAGGACTCGACGCTCGTCTCGGGATCGTTGGTCCAGTCGGGCGAGTAGGTGGAGGCCGTCGAGGCCAGATCGCCTATCTCGTAGGCGGCCTGGAGGTAGGGTCGGCGGGCAATGATATCACCGTAGGTCATGGAGGGAATCCAGCCGAGGGCCAGGACGCGGTTGATGTAGTCGCGGGCCAAGGGAGGGGTCCAGTAAAGCGGCACGATTCGGGCGCCTCGCCGGGCCGGGTTCAGCTTCCCGGCCATGTCGGTGAAGGCTTCCATGCTGGCGTTCATCCCCGCCATCACGCGCCAGAAGCCGGGGCGGATCTGCCCGCGGGCCTCGATGAAGTTGATGTCGCCGTAGGGATTCCCGCGGGCGTTGAAGAACAGCATCTTGTCCGGGCCGTGCTTGGCGACCACGCGCTTCATATCCAGGAACAGGCGGTAGCAGAGATCGTCGCGGTTGTAGCCGCCGGTCTTCCAGTCCACCATGTTGACCGCGCGGGGTTCGTCGAGGTAGATGAAGTCCGTGCCCAGCCAGCCGAGGATCTCGTCGAACTGCTGGAGAACTTCCTGGTAGCACTCTTCGTTCGACAGCAAAGTGGCGTAGTTGGGGCACATGCCGGGGAAGAAGTAGACCGGCTCGCCATCCTTGTTCTTGGCGCGGAACCACTCAGGGTGGGCTTGGTACACCCGCGACTCGTAGGTCGTGCCCAGGCTCAGGTTGTAGATGCCGACCTTGACGCGGGGCGAGACGGCCTTGATGCGTTGGATCAGATCGCGCAGTTCCTCGCCGTCGATGAAGCCCCCGTTGGCCCCGTTCAGACCCTTGCTCACCCGGTAGTCGGCCCAGTTTCCCCAGTTGCAGACGAGGACCATGATCTGGCCTTCCTCGGTGGCTTCCACGAGCCGGGTGAGGCGCTGCATGGACTTGAAGCCATGGTGGGCCGTGACGTCGCCGACCCATTTGGGCACGGGCGGGATCTCGGCCACCGCCTTGCGCACCTCGGGCAGGGCGGGGTAGTCCTTGGCCAGGAACTCGCGCCAGCCGCCGGGGAAGAGGCTGAGCATCTCCTCGTAGGAGGTCTCTCGGCCCGCCATCAGGGGGGAGGTGCCCAGGGACATGTCCCAGCCATCGGGCGTGTAGTGCAGGGCGTTCATTTGCTCCACATAGCCCGCGATGGCGCAGCTGAACCAGGGCCAGACGAAGGTGTCGTCCAGCTTCGTGCGCACATGGGCGAAGCTCTGCGTGCCGTTGGGGCGGTGCAGGACCATGCCCTTGGAGGTGTTGCGGTACTCGTTGACCTTGCGCCACTCGGTCAGTTCCGGCGCGGGCACGATCGGGCCGATCCAGCCTGCACCGACATAGTAGGAATCCTCCCGGAAGGCGGTGGCGAAGGCGACTTCCGAGTTGCAGGTCACGAACCGGCGCGGGCCCTTGGCGCAGGTGAACGCGATGCGGCGGAAGATGCGGTGTCCGTCGAGGCGGTACTGTTTGCGGATGGTGATGCCGGGGAGCGCGGGATTCGTGCAGCTGAAGTCAGCAGTAGTGGCGGTGTGCGTGGCCTTCTGAACCACATCGGCCGACTCCTCACCCGTGGTCAGACTCTTCGGGTCATCCACGTGCCAGCGCCCGGTGAGTCCGTTGAGCACCCGTTGTTTTGACTTCGGGTCCCAGCCCCCGGCCAACCGTCCGGTCTGTCGGTCGAAGGCCCAGACGGCCTGCTTGGTGCCCAGGTAGATGGTCTGCTTCTCTTCGCGAGGCACGGTCCAGTTGGTCAACTTCCAGGCGGTGGGTTGCTGGACGCGGATGCGGTCGCCGCCGAGAGTGATGGTCAGACCGTCTATCTGCATGAACTCCGCTTTGGCGTCGAACACTTTCGAGTAGAGCGCGATCTGCCCGATCTTGCCCCAGGTCGCGCCGGTTTCTCGGGTCCACTTGCCGGGATCGAGGTCGAGCTCCACATGGGCCCACTCGTCCTTGGGCACCGTGGTCGAGCTGTAGATGTGCCCGGCCTGCTGGAGTTTGATGTTGATGGTGATACCGGTGCCGTAGTTCTGGCGAATCCAGAAGGAGATGCGGTCCCCGGCTTTGGCACCGGTCAGGTCGATCTCCCGCTTCAGCCGCATGCCCATGTAGGGCAATCCACTGGCCAGGCCGTGAACGCGCAGGGAATTCTTGCCGACTTTGCGGTCGGCATTCAGTACCACCTCGCCTTCACGAGCGGCCAGCCAACCGAACTCCTTGGCGTCCTTCGCGCTTGCCAGTTCGCACCAGTCCCGGCCATCGTCGGGACCGAAGGCGTAGAGGAAGGGGGACGCAATGGCTGCGAACGCGATGGCCAACGAATGCATGGCTCGCATGGGGAGGTCTCCTCGGGACTGCTGCATGGTGTGACCGAATACACAGGCGTTCCGTAGCCTAGCCGTCCGAGCGCTTCCTGCCAACCCTTGCCTCGCAGCACGTGCGGCTGGCTGTCAGCCAGCCGCTTGCCAAAGCTTGGCGATCAGGGCCCCGAGGAAGATCAGGCCCCCGCCCTTCAGTTGGGTGGCGGTGGGGCGTTCGCGCAGGAGAACCCACCCGAAGAGGGCCGCCAATGGCACGCCGAGGGTCGCCAGCACCATCACCACGGATACGCGCGGAGCGAGGGTGACGGCTGTGAACATGCACAGGTTGCTGAGGGCGAAGACGAGGATGCCCGATACGGCCGTGAGCAAGGCGTTGCGTCTCGGCAAACGCTCTTCGCGGGCCGTTGGGGTCCCCGCCTTGGCGAACCAGAGGTAGTACAGGGAGAAGAGAACGAGACTGACCAGGTTCTGGACTAGGTTGACGTCCGTCTTGGGGACTTCCTGCAGGAGCTTCTTCTGGAACACGTAGTTGAAGGAATTGGACAGTGCCGTGCCCGTTGCGAGCAGGACTGGCAGGACCACCCATGCCCCCAGGTGCGGGTGGGTCGCGTGTCTGCCCCGGGCGCTCATGACGAGTCCGACGATGATCAGCGCGAGGGCCACTCCCGCCGCCGCGTTTGGCGTCTCGCCGAGCAATGGCCAGGCCAGGAGGGCCACGAACAGGGGTGTGATGTGCCCTGCGGGAGAGACCACGCAGAGATCGCCACGGCGCAATGCCAGGAAGTAGAAGACGTTGGAGCCGAACGGAACCAGGACTCCCAGCCACAGGGCCGGGATGAAGAGGCGAGGGGAGGAAAAGAAGTGCGGCTCTGCTGGGTTCAGCAGAGCCGCATAGAGAATGGCGCTAGCCACTGCGCCTGCCGTGATGCGCACCAGGAAGAACCGGTGCGTGGCCATCCCGTTGCGCAGCGCCACCTTTGCGCAGGTGTGAGAGAGCGCGCCGCAGAAACAAGCTGCTAGGACAAGCAGTACGAACACGCTCTCTCCTAGGTCACGCTACAAGCGCGGGCCTTCCGAACGTACTACCAGGCCGAGGCGGTGGTGGCTTTGTAGTTCCATTCGTTCTGACGCATGCCAGTCTCTCTGACCCACTTGACGTGCCAGTCGTGCCAGAGGACGTTGACCCCTACGTTGTGGCGCGGGGTGATTCTGCCGTCCTTGCAGCCGGTGCTGTTCGTGCACTTGGGGGTGTGCTGGACTGCGCTCGTGCTGTCCCAGAAGGCGATCTTGGCGGAGGGTTCCTTGACGCCACTCATGGCCTGGACCGTGGGGGACCAGCTGCTGCGCCGGAAGAACGAGCAGGTGATGGCATAGGAGACGTTGACCGAGGGCTCGACCGAGTTCGAGGGGCACTTCCAGATATCGGCGTTGCTGATGTAGGCATGGACCACGCCCCAGTCGACCGGCACATTCAGCGGGCCACCGACCCAGATGATGTCGCGGTTCGGGTAGGTGCCGTCGTTGTCGTCCAGGTACATGACCATGCCGAGCCCGACTTGCTTCAGGTTGTTCACGCAGGAGATGGCGCGGGCCTTCTCCCGGGCTTGCGCAAGCGCAGGCAGAAGCATGGAGGCGAGAATGGCGATGATGGCGATGACGACCAGGAGCTCGATCAGTGTGAAGCGACGTTTGCCTTGCATGTTCACTCCTTGCGGATTTTCCATGGCTACCAGTGAGGACACGAAATCAAGAAATCCCGGCGAATCTGCCGGCGCGGTGGCCCGTACTATAGATAGGTGTGCAAGTTATGCTCGTCTTCTGGTCCTGTTTTTTCTGGAATTTCCCCTCGCCGCTACTTGAACGGCCGCTGCGGTGGTGTGTTGCTTGGTAGTTGCTGAAGTGATGGCTTCGGAGGCGGCAGGGACGCCCTGCGCAACATCCTGCGGGGCACAATGGTACCTGGTGACGTGGTGTGTCGCCGCACGCATTTCGGCTGGAATTTGCTTGTTGCCCAGCGTGCCGTAAAGGAGAGAGCCGCACCGACTCGCCTTGTGGCGAGCAGTGCGGCTCCGTTTCATGCATCGCGTTGCCGGTACTACCAGACTGCGGTTGTCGTGGCCTGGTAGTTGGCTTCGCTCTGTCGCATCGCGGTCTCTCTCGCCCACTTCACGTGCCAATCGTGGAAGAGGATGTTCGCGCCCTCATTGTGACGGGCGGCGATCTTGCCGTCGCGGCAGCTGCCGGTGCTGGTTGCTGTCTTGACTGCATGCTGTGTCCCGCCCGGTCCATCCCAGAAGGCGATCTTGGCGGAGGGCTCCACGAGGGAACTCACGCTCTGGACGGTGGGACTCCATTCCTTGCGCCGGAAGAACTGGCAAGTCACGCTGTAGGACAGCTGGACCGCTGGCTCGAGGCTGTTGGAGGGGCACTTCCAAACGTCGGCGTTGGTGATGTAGGAGTGGACCACACCCCAGTCCGGGATCACATTGTTCGGGCCGTTCACCCAGATGATGTCGCGGTTCGGGTAGGTCCCGTCGTTGTCGTCGAGATACATCACCACGCCCAGGCCAACCTGCTTGAGGTTGTTGACGCAAGAGATGGCGCGGGCCTTCTCCCGGGCTTGGGCGAGGGCAGGCAGGAGCATGGAGGCAAGGATCGCGATGATCGCGATGACGACGAGAAGCTCGATCAATGTGAAGCTACGTTTGACTTGCATGCGGGTTCCTTCGGCTGTCGGCATTATTTACGTCGAAATTCCGTACTATCGAGTCCCCTGGCTGGCAGAGAAGTGCGTACTATAGGCACGGGTTGCATTTGTGCCTGTGTTTCATGTAGAACTTCGAGAAGAAAAGATGAATTCAGCTACGAAGAGGGCATCCATGATGAGACAGATCCTGCGTCTTCTTGCTGCACTCGCGGGGCTTGCTGCCTCTGGTGGCGAGTTGCTGACGAACCCTGGATTCGATCTGGACGCGGACGGCAACGGTCTGCCGGATGGCTGGAACTGCTCGTCGGGGCAGGTGGCCTGGCGGGAACTGGCGTATATGAGCCACAACTACGCGGTCACCTCACGCCCGCCGACCTACGTGATGGCGACGCAGGGGGTGAGGCTGGTGAAGGGCAAGGAGTACACGGTCCGGGTACGCTGCCGGACCGAGGGTGGGGGGATGGCCGGCGTGCTGATCCTGCATGGGGAGGAACGGCCTCACCGGGAGATGTCGCTGCTCTGGAATCTGCGCTCCGACGGGGAGTTTCTGGAGCAGGCGCGGACCTTCACCGCGCCCAATCCGGTCTGCCAGGTCTACATCTACAATCTCGGCAGGGACAAGGGGAAGGCCACCTACGATCTGGTCTCGTTGACCGAGGGGCGGCCAGATCACACCATGATTTCGCAGCTCTCGTTCCGGGAGATCGACCGGCCGTTGGGCGAACCTGTGGTGACGCCGCACACTGCGTGGGCCCGGCCCTTGGCGGGCGGCCCGCTGCAGGCCTTCATCACGTTGCGCAATATCCGCTGTCTGCGGGAGGTGGTGGAGTTGGGGCAGCGGATCGAGCTGGACGCGGATGTCGTCCACACCGGGTTCAGGGGAGGCGCGTGCGTGTCGCAGACCGCCACCCGAGCGATGGAGCGCCTGCGCGCGGAGTCTTACGAGGTCTACGTGGTGCCGAGCCGGGTGAACGAGGTGTTGGCCAAGGACATTCGGGAGCGGGTCGAAGCTGGCGCTGGCTTGGTGGTGGTCGAGGGCTTTGGCCAGATGGCCAGTTTCCTGGATCCGAAGGCCCTGCAGCCTGCCGCGGACGACCACCCCTTGCGCGGGGTCTTCCCAATGGACAGAATGCCGGAACGGGTGGCGTTGACGGACATCGAGGTGGGTCGTCTCGGCAAGGGGCGCGTCGTGCGTCTGCGGTTCGACTACGCGTTGTTCCGGATGTGGGGGTTGGTCCCCACGCCGAATGCCCCGCAGCGGGAGGTGTACCTGAGCCGCCAGTTTTCCTACTGGGAATGGTGGTATGCATTGCTTGCGGAATCGGCCCGTTGGGCGGCGCGCGGCGAGACCAAGGTGAAGGTCGTCGGCGCGGAGTTGGCGGGGAACGAGGTCCGGGTGCGGGCGAGCGGCGCGCCTACCGGGTCCAGGCTGCGCGTGGTTCTGAGGAGTTCCCGGGAGATTCGTTGGGGGGAGCCGGGCTTCGTCACCTCGATGCGGGAGATCCCGCTGGCCGATGGCAGGGCCTCCCTGGCTCTGCCCCAGGGCTGGCCCGCCGGCGAGACCTTTGTGGAGACAAGCGTACGCAATGCCGAAGGTGGCGCATTGACTTGGCGGGCGTCTTCGGTGACGACGCCCCAGACGGCACGGTTCGCGGAGTTGCAGGTGGAGGAGGACACCGGGACGCTGACTCGGGTTCGTGTGGTCGGCAAGGCGGATGGCCCCGCGATGCTCTTGGTCCGGATGGTTGATCCCCTGGGACGGGTTTTGGCCGAACAGGAACAGGCGCTGGCAAGAGGGGAGTTCGAGGAGCGGATCGAGTTGCGTCCGTCGGCACCGCTGACAGTGGGGGTCCGGGTGGAGGCAAGACTGCAGGCGGGCGGTCGGGAACAGGATCGCCTGTGGCGCCTGCTCTATCGACCGGCTGGCGCGAGGCAGCAGGCGGCCCGCGACTTCGTGGCCATGCCGTGGGGGCCGGGCATGTGCCACCCCGCCATCCGTCAGGACTACGCGAAGGTGACCCATGGGTTGGGGCTCAACGCTGAGTTCGCGCAAGTCCCGGCCCTTATCGCCGACTCGGGGATGTTCGGCGGTGGCTACATTGGTGGCCTGGGGATGTTCCGGGAAGACAAGCATCTGCCCGGTGGCATCCGGCGACGGTGCCTGAATGACCCGGAGATCCAGGAGGAGATGGTGGCCAAGACCACCGAGCGGGCGCAGCAGCAGGGGCAGGACGGCTACTTCGCGGTGGGTATCACGGACGAGGCGTTCCTCTCCAGCAGGCACCAACGGACCGAACTATGCTTCTGCGAGCACTGCCAGAAGGCGTTCCAGGAATGGCTGCATCGCAAGTATGGCGACTTGGCTGCGCTGAATCGCTCGTGGGATACTGACCACAAGACTTGGGACGCGGTAGGGGGTATGCGCACCGAGGAAGCAAGGCGCAGGGGCAACTACGCGCCCTTCGTTGATTTCCGGACCTTCATGACCGACACGTGGATAGAGTCCTGTGCGCGGGTGACTCGCGCCTATCACGAGGCTGCTCCCGAGATTCCCGTCGGTCACACCAATACATTCGGGTCCAATCCCTTCAATGGAAACGACTACTGGAAGCTGGCGACGCGCACGGGCTTTGGCTGGGGGCAGGAGTATTCCGAGGCGATCAAGCCCACTGCGCACAAAGCCGTGTTTGATATCTGGCGCAGCTTCGTGGAGACACCCGAGGCCCGGCGTTCGCGGGGCACGGATGCGCCCTTCTTCAACTACGGCTGGATCGGCTACGCGCACCGCGCCGATGCGGCCGCCTACGAGCCCTGGTGGCTGGCCTTGCATGGTTCGCGCGGGGTGAGCTACTTTGCGACCAATGCCGTCGATGCCGAGCGGGGGGTGTCTTGGGCGCTGGTGTTCCCAGATCTGCGTCCGACTCCCTACGGGCAAGCGGTGGCCGAGTCGCTGCGGGACCTGCGGGCTGGCTGCGGCAAGCTGTTGATGGAGTTCA
>JABGQJ010000055.1:0-8054 GCA_018648945.1 Victivallales bacterium | reverse complement strand
GTACGTGGCACCCGAGCAGGTTCTGAAGGGGAACGTGCTGGACGAGTTCCCGTTGCTGTTCCTGCCCTTCACGGTGGCCGCTTCGCCGGCGCTGGTGGCGAAGTTGACCGAGTACGTGCGGGCAGGGGGGATGGTGGTGACCGACCTACGGGCGTTGCGCACCGATGCCCATGGCAGACCCGCAGACCCGGGGATTCTGCGCGATCTCTTCGGTGTCGCCAGGGCGGATGCTGGCGGCATGACGTATGGGGAGTCGCTGGTGACGGGGACCGGTGGCGACGATCTGCTCGGCCTGCCGAAGCTTGTCTTCCCGGTGCGGGCGCGCGAGGCGTTGCAGGCTGCGGGGGCCGAGGTCCTCGCGCGCCACGCGAGCGGCGAGTTGGCTGTGGCGACCAAGGCACACGGGAAGGGATTGACTGTGTATCTGAATTTCGTGCTGCCGGACTACGATGCGGGTGCCCGTGAGTTGGTGGCAGCATTGGTGAAACGGGCGGGCGTAGCGCGGCGCGTGCGGGTCGAGGCGACGGTCGGCGGCGTGCCTCGGGCCTGGGAACTGAACACGTTCCGGCGTGGCGCCTTGGCCGTGCGTGGCTTCATTCGGGATCACCGCCGTTGCGAAGACAGTGATCCAGTCCGCCTGCAGTTCGCGGATTCCGCCCACACCTATGACATTCGCAAGGGGGAGTATTTGGGGCAGGTGGCTTCGGTTGGGACATCCCTGGCTCCCGGCAACACGCTGCTGCTGGCCCGCCTGCCGTACAAGGTGGGGAGCGTGGTCGTCAAGGCTCCGCAAAAGGCATCCCAAGGTGAGGTCATCCCGGTCGCCCTGCGGGTTCTCGCGGGTGACGCGAAGCCCGGGGATCATGTGGTACGACTGGAAGTGAGGGGGCCCGGCGGCTCTGGCACCTGGCACAACCAGTCCGTGGTGGCAGTTGCGGGAAAGGTGACACTGCAACTGCCGCTGGCCAGGAATGCAGCCGTGGGTGGTTGGCGAGTGACTGTGCGGGACGTCTTGACCGGCGCGAGCGGGGTTGCCAAGTTCCAGGTTGTGCGCTAGATATTGCAGGACCGGATGCCCGAACCTACAATGGGTAGACGGATCTGCCGAAGACCAAGGAGACGACGATGAAGAACATGATGTGCGCGTTGGCGTTGGCCCTGTTCGCGGTCAGTGCCGCAAGAGGGCAGGAGAAGATCGTGACGAAGGAGGAGGCCCCGGAAGCGTTCACCGGACGCTGCCATTGCGGGCAGCTGAAGTATGAAGTAACCGGCAAGATCATCAAGCAGAGCTACTGCGACTGCCGGGGTTGCCAGCGGGCGACCGCGACCCTCAAAGCGCCCTTCGTCACCGTGCTCCGGAGCGCTCTCAAGGTCACTGGCACGCCGACAGAGTTTCGTGCCAAGTCAGGGGTGAAGTGCGATGTCCATGGCGTCTGGGTCTTCTGCGCCAAGTGTGGCACGCAGGTGTTCTGGAAAGGCGACAAGGGGAACCAGATGGACATTTTTGCTGGCACCCTCGACAACACCAAGCTGTTCCAACCAGACAAGAAGTGACGGGTCCCCGCTCGCGCGGAGTTGCCAGTGGGCGGCGATGCGTTACTTTCGGTAACTCACACTTCCACTCCAGCCCCCGCGCTGAACCCTTTCTGTAGAGGAAATCACGACCATGTATGCATCCACTGCCCGTCCCGTCACCTTCGCCCTGTACTTCGGCAACCGGGGGTTCTTCCCCAGTGAGTTGATGTCCTCTGCCCGCGAGGAGATGTCGCGGCTTCTGGGCGAGTGGGGGTATGGGACGCTGATGATGGATGCCGAGGCGACCCGGCATGGCGCGGTGGAGACGGTGGCGGAGGGGCAGGTCTACGCGGATTGGCTGAAGGGTCACGAAGGGGAGGTCGATGGCGTGATTGTCTGCTTGCCCAACTTCGGGGACGAGACCGGGGCGGTGACGGCCTTGCGCGACGCCGGTGTGCCGATCCTGGTGCAGGCGTACCCGGACGAGCTGGACAAGATGGGCAAGGCGACCCGTCGCGATGCCTTCTGCGGCAAATTCTCGATCATGGACATGTTCTGCCAGTATGGCATTCCTTTCACGGCGCTGAAGCCGCACACCGTGGCGCCGGACAGCGAGGTGTTCCGTGGGAACGTGGACCACTTTGCGAAGGTGTGTCGGGTGGTTCGTGGCCTGCGGCGGATGACTGTGGGTGCCATCGGCGCCCGCACGACGGCGTTCAAAACCGTGCGCATCGACGAGTTGGCGCTCCAGAAGGTGGGCATCACCATGGAGGCACTGGACCTGTCGATGGTGATCGAGCGCGTTCGCAAGATGGCGACTGGTGGGCCGGCCTATCAGGTGACGGCGGCCCGTCTGCAGGATGCCACTTGCTGGCAGGGCGTGCCGGATGTCTCCTTTGACAATCTGGTGAAGCTGAGCGTGGTGTTGGATGAAGTCATTGCCGAGTACGGTCTGGATGCCATCGCCCTGCGTTGCTGGATCGAGTTGGAGGAGCAACTTGGCGTTTGTCCCTGTGTGGTGCTGGGCGACCTGAACAATCGTGGTCTGACCGCCGCCTGCGAGGTGGATGTGGGCAATGCGGTGACCATGCACGCCTTGCGCCTAGCCGCCGGAGAGAAGTCGGCCATGTGCTTGGACTGGAACAACAACTATGGCGATGACGAGGACAAGTGTGTGCTCTTCCATTGCGGTCCCGTGGCCTTTGACCTGATGACGGGCAAGGGCGAGATCGTGGATCACTACATGTTGGCAACAGCAGTGGGCGAGGGGAATTCCTTCGGCTGCAACCAGGGCCGCATTCAGCCCATGCCCTTCACCTTCGGCAGTATGCTCACCGAGAACGGCAAGCTGAAGTTCTACTTGGGCGAGGGCGAGTTCACCACCGACCAGTTGCCTGCCGAGTTCTTCGGTTGCGCGGGAGTGGCCCACTTCGACCGCTTGCAGGACGTCCTGCTGCATGTGGGGCGCAACGGCTACCGGCACCACACCAGCGTGGCCCGGGGCCTGAATCTGGCGCCTGTGCGCGAGGCCCTGGTGGACTACCTTGGCTTCGAGGTCAGCCTGCCGCAGTCGATGTAGCGGCCGGGAGCGCTGGCTTCCAGCCGGCATCTTCTCCCGCTTCCGGTGGGGCGGGCGAAGTGGGCAGGGGTGGCAGCGACGTTCCTCATTTCCCGTCTGGCGGTGCCTTGATGCCGAGGAGGCCGTGGGCCATGGCGCATTCCATGGTGAGGTAGGAGCGCATGTCGGCGGCTTGGCGGAGGAAGAGCTTGTACTTCGTCTTGTCGCCTGCCATGTGGGCGTTGATCGCGGCGTAGAAGTAGGCCTCGCAGAGGAACTGGTCGCGTTGGGTCGGCGTTTCCGCCAGCTTGGCGGCGGCGATCATGTCCTTGAGCGTGGCCTTGCCGGCGAAATACTGGAGGACGGGCTTTGGCCAGATCTCGTCGTACTGCCAGGCATTGGCACGGGCGATGGCTTCCTTGCCGGCCTTGGTCTCGCCCCGCATGATGCGGCAGACACCGATGAATAGCTCACCGTAGATCTTTGAGTCGATATCGAGCTTGCGCAAGGTCTCGGCGAAGATCCTCTCGGCGGCGTCGAAGCGCCCGAGAGCCACTCCCAGGCAGGCCAGGTAGTGGGCGCTCAGGCCCTTGTAATCGCCCGCATCCGCGAGCCGGTCGAAGGCGTCTCGCGCCTCCTCCAGTTCGCCGGTGTAGAGGAGTTGCTCGCAGAGCTCGCCGATGGCCAGTTTGGACGCATCCTTGGCGCAACTGATCTCGGCGAGTTCTAGGGCGCGTTCGTGCAGCCCCGCGTGGCGCAGGGAGCCGATCAGGGAGACCCGCTGGAAGGCGGTTGCCTTCTCGTCCTTGAGCGTCTCGCTGGCCAGGACCAGGAGGCGAGCTTGGTCCCCCTTCGCCGCGGAGAGGCGGATCTTCATGCGACGGGTTAGCTCGGGTTTCCAGCGGGGTTCGAGCTCCTTGAGGAGCTTGAGCCCCTGTTCTGCCTCGCCAGCCTGCACCAGGACGTCGAGCTTGATTCCCTTGGCGAGGTCGGCCGAGGGCATGAGCTTGGCCAACTGGTCGGCAGCGGCGATGGCGTCCCGGTAGCGGTAGAGCCGGCGCAGAGTGGTGAGCTTCTCCACGATCAACTGCTTGTTCTCGGGTTGTCGGCGAGCCAGCTCCTCGCGGACCGCCAGCGCCTGCCCGTAGTGCTCGGTTGCGTGAAGGTGGTTGGCCAGCAACCGTTGCACGGGGATGGCGTCCGGCATCCTCGTGGCGAGTTCTCGCGCGAGCCGGAGAGAGGCGGGGTCGTCCGTCCCGGGGCCGCCTGACCAGCGGGGGAGACTGGCGGAGACCATGGCTTTGACGAAGGCGTCGTCGTCCGGGTAGGCGAGGTCGGCCAGTTCGGTGAAGAGGTTGGGTTCGGCCGCGAGGGTCCGCTGGCGCAGGAACCGTTGGCGAACGAGGTCGGCATAGTGTTTGGCCACCTCAAGCTTGCCGTCTTGGCGGAAGGAGAAGGCGAGTTGGGCGAGGGTGTCGGGGGCAAGCTCGGGGCGGCCGAAGCCGCAGGCCCGCCAGGCGCCCTTCTCGTCCTTCTCGCAGAGCATGGCAAAGCGTGATTCGCGCTTGCCGCCAAGGGAGCTTGCGAGCTCGCGGGGAATGCTGGCGTCCAGCCGGACGAGGCCGCCGGGAAGGGGGGTGCGCTGGTAGGACCAGACGCTCCGGAGGAGGTCGAGCGTGGCATCTGTGCGGACCGTGCTGGCGAGCAGGCCGCCTGCTTCGAGCAGGTCGTCGATTGCTGTTCCCAGCAGCCCCATGCGCGGGCTGAGTGCTTTCGCCAGCCGCTCGCGATCCTGTTGGAGAAGGGCGCTGAAGAGGGTGCTCAGGGCGTGCTCTGGCGTGCTGAGATCGAAGTAGGTCTTGGTATCGATGAGCTTGGCCTCTGCCACCTTGGCAATAAGCTCGCGGAAGCCTGTCATGGCCTGGTTCCGTTGCTGCACGATGGCCATCCTCGAGTCGATGAATTCGAGCATGGCCCCGTACTTGCGCTGCTGCATGAGCTGGCCGGAGACGCGGGCCAACTCTCCCGCTCTGGCTTCCTTGGTGTCATGGGCGGTCTGGATGGCGCTGATGGCTTCGTCGGTGCGGCCGAGGCAGGCGGCGCAGATCCACTGGCCTGCCTTGGCGCTGGCGTTGTTCGGCTCCTTGCGGAGGATGCGGTTGAAGCACGCCTCGGCCTTGGCGTACTCGCGCAGGGCGTAATGGCATTCGGCGATCCGGTTCAATGGCGTCAGATCCTCGGGGCGTTCGGCGAGCATTCGTTGGTAGACCGCGATCGCCTCGCTGTAGTCGTCCCGTTCCTTGCCTCGCACGACGCTGTTCTTGTCCCTTTCGAGGCACTCGGCCAGGAAGAACTGGGCTCCCCGTCGGTCGCGGGCCTTCTCGACGGCCTCCCGGGCGATCGCGAGTACCTTGTCGCGTTTGAACCCCTGGCCGAAGTACCCGTTGTAGCCCGCATACGTCCACGCCAGGAGCGTGTATGTGCTGAGGCGCTCGGGGGCCAGGCGGATGGCTTCCCGGTACTCCTTGCGGGCCTGCACCAGCCGCCCGGAATCGTGGCAGATTCCGGCCAGGGCGATGTGTGTTTCTGGGTTGTCTGGGTGCTGGGCGGCGAGCTTGGTGGCGAGTTCCCTGGCTTGCCGTCTGCGGTGAGCTGTCGCCAGCTTCCCCACTTCGTCGGTGAACGTGAGCGTGAGAGAGGCGCGCCCGATGGCACGGTCCGTGCGCACCTTGTGCACCTCGTACTGCTTGGCGGGGATGATGCAGGGCGTGCGTTCGACGCAGGCCTTGGCGGCAACCGTGTTGCCAGTGACGGTGGCGGAGAGTCGGATGTGGCCCTGGGCCAGCTGCACATCATACGGCGCAGGCGGGGGGTTGGGGCGGATGCCCGGGGGCAGGCGCAGCAGGCAGACGAGTTCCTCGCTGAACGTGCCGCCGGTACTCCAGGGGCGTTCGCGCACAGCCCGGGGCTGGCCTGGGCGGCGCCTGACCTGCGGCAGCGAAACCGCCCAGGACAGAGTGCCTGCGGAGAGATTGAAGGAGCTGCCATCCGCCGTGTCGGCGAGGAAACTCCGGGCATCGTAGACGATCCACTCGCGGAATGGCCCGCTGAGGTCGTGCGGGTCGCTGTTGCCATAGGAAACCAGCACGGCCCCCTTGCCTTTCACATAGGCCTCGACCATCTTCCTGCGCCGCTTGGGGCTGAGGTTCTCATAGCCGACCCGCGACTGGGCACCATTCCGCCCCACGTACTCCAGGATTTCCTTGATTTGGCAGCTCCCTTCGGCCTGCACATCCACTTCGTAGATGGTCCGTTGGCACGAGCGGTCTGGCCTCGGCGGCACGATGGTGATGAATTCGGTGCCTTCGGGAGCGTCGGCGATGAGGGCCTGGGCGTTGTCCAGGTGGTGGGGGTGGCTTGCCTCGTCCATGTACTTCACGGTGGCATCGAGCCAGAGGGGGCCGTCGGGCCGGGGCACGTAGACGATCACATGGTTGAACTGCCCGACATCGGGCAGCTCGCGGTCTACCGTGCCGTCCCCGGCGCGTACCAGGGCCAGGTGGGCCTCGATGCCAATCTGGCGCAGCATGGTGATCAGGAGCACGGCCTGGTCCTTGCAGTCGCCGTAGCGGTTGCGGAAGCAATCCACGGCCGGATGTGGTTGGTATGCCGAGCGCCCAAGCTCGATCCCCACGTAGCGGATGTCCTTTTGCATGAACAGGTAGAGAGCGCGGATCTTCGCTTGTTCGGTGGTCGCGCCGGCCGTGAGTTCGGCGACCTTCGCGCGGATCGCGTCGTCCGCCGTGAAGGCGTCCTCGGCGAGCTTCGCGTACCAGTCCTGGATGACGCGCCAGGATTGGAGCGTGGTGACGTGGATGGCGATCTGGCTGTCATAGACGGCGGGCATGCCGGGCTCGAAGTGGAACCTAGGCACATCCTTGAACACCCATTCCCGGGTGATCGAACGGAAGCCCTTCTGCTCAGTGGGTTTGGCATCCGTGCGCCGCGGGCAGATGCGCAGAGGGAGCTTGCTCGGCGCTTTGAGCAGGTAGCGGGCCTCTTGCACGGGCACGTTCGCCTCCACCCGGAAGGAGTCCCACGACTGCCCCTTGAGCGTGGGACGGTGATGCCGGAGCTCGATCTCGTAGTCGAGAATGGCTCCGACCTTGACTGCTGGCATGGAGAAGCTCAGTTCGGCCACGTCCTCGTACATCAGGTAGTCGGTCATGCCTGCGCTTTGGCCCTGGCGAATGGCTTTGCGGTCGACCTCGAGTTCGCGCCCATCGGGCAGAATCGTGCGGCCACGCACGAACTTGGCCTTGGCGCGGTAGGAATTGTAGGGCATGCGGACCTCGCCGAGCGATTCCACTGCCGCTGGCTTGAGCACCTTGATGCGGCGATGGAGCCGGACCACCTTCTCGCCATTTGCCTTCAGGGTCACATGCCGTTGGCGCAAGAGGTAGATATAGGGATACTCCTCCTCCGCCTGTTCGTCGGCAGAGAAGGCAGCGGCGGCCCAGAACAGGCGGAGCGCCAGGAGGCAACGGATGCTGACGGGCATTGCCCGATCGGCCAGACAGCGAATCTTCATCCCAGATACTCCGGAAAGAGCGAGGCGTGCATTGGTTCGCACAAACCAAAGCGTTGACCCTATCTCGCGGGCCATGCCCTGTCAAGAACGCAGGGCCGCAACGGGCGCATGTCAGTCCCGTAGGTGTCTTCCGCGAGTGAGGCCCGAGAGGGTCGAGATGTACACCGAATGCTCCGGAATCTGGCGCGCCCTTCCTGCCTGGGACGAGCTTGTGACCGGAAATGGCACAGTCTCTTGTGGCTGCCCGCGTTCCGCGCTTCTGCTGACCTCGACCGATTCCTTGGGCCGTCGGCTCCCGGCTGCATCCCGTCCCCCATCCTCACCCAACCCGCTGACCAGACACATGCAGACTCCCATCCTTCAGTCTTCTCACAGAGCGCAATTCTGGGA
>JABGQJ010000549.1 GCA_018648945.1 Victivallales bacterium | reverse complement strand
CCATCCCTTCCCCTTTGGTGTTGTTCCCCCTTTCCGTGACTTCCCGCCACCCAGCGTCGTCATCAGTTCCCCACACGAACCGAATCGCTCCTCCGGGTCTTTCGCCAGCGCCCGCAGGAGCGCCGTGTTCTGCCGTTTGGTCAGCTCCGCCAATGGCTCGGGAACCAGGTTCGTCCCTGCGTTCAGCATCACGATGGGGTCGTTCGTCTCGAAGGCGCTGGCGAAGGGCACCTCGCCGGCCACCAGCTCGTGGAACAGCGCTGCCAGCGCATACTGGTCGGTCGCCGCCCCCTGCCGCTTCCCTGCCCACTGCTCGGGGGCCATGTAGGGGCGGGTCCCCGAGGTGTCGCCCGTGTCTCGGGATACCCGGCTCATGCTGGACCGGATCTCGGCTGCCAGACCGAAATCCAGGACCTTCACCCGGCAGGACTCGCCGTCACCCTCGACCATCACGTTCGAGGGCTTGATATCTCGGTGCACGATTCTCTGCTCGTGCGCGTAGTCCAGGGCGGCGGCGACCTGGGAACAGACCGTCAGGGCTTGGGCAAGCGGGACTTTCCCCTCCGGGAACAGATGCCGCCAGCCGGACAGCGTCGAGCCGCCCGCGCACTCCATCACCACGAGATAGTCGTCGGCGACGATCCGTAGGGCTTCGGAGGCCTGTCGGTCCGCCGACACCACGCGATGCAGGTGCTGGAGAGCCGCGATGTGCGGATGGTGCAGCTTCTGCACCAGGGCGAAGTTCGAACGCACCCGTTCCAGCTCCTCGGGGCTGTTCGCGATCAGCCCCGGCAGCGCCTTCAGCGCCACTTCGATCCCCGCCTCCGTATCCTCCGCCAGATAGACTGCACCGAACCCGCCCTGGCCCAGCTTGCGACGCAGCACATACCGGTCCACGACACCCAGCACGTCGCCGGGAACACCGCCAACCGTATCCAGGGGCCCGATGCTGTCCGCACGATCACCGCCGCCGCCGGGTTGCCTGGGCTCACGCCCCTTCCCGACCGTTTTGTCGCCACCTATGGTACGTTCGTCCATTGCCCAACCATTCCCCGTCGCTCTGCACCGAGCTATCGCGTGAACTTCTTGATCAGCTTGCGTTCATGGGGGGCAAGAGTACCGCGGAATGTCTCCTCCCGCCCGTCCACCTTCAGAAGCACCTGGTATGGTGCCGGGCGATTCCCGCTGTAGTGGTGCAGGAATACAACGTAGGTACCAGCCGGAGCCTTGCCTCGCGCCCAGAAGATGTTCTCCGGACCATAGCCGTTGCGATCGTCCACATCCAGCCGACCACCCGACCGGGACCGCATGTGGCGGTAGCCAATCTGCTCGCCCCCGGGATCGATGCACCAGAGATCCACATCGGTCGGCACCTGCCAGGTAAGGGTGGCCTGGACATCGCCCGTGCCATGCACCAGAGCCGACCTGGCGAGCCGGGTGGCGGACTCCCGTTCCTCCTGGAGCTCCCAGTCCTTCACCCAGACCTCGTTCGCCACGGTGAGGGCCGTAGTCAGGCAGTTCATCGCCCCGCCAACCGGGTTTGCCGGGAAGGTCGCGCAAAGAAAGGTCCCGAGCGCCACGTCCGAGGCGGTATAGGCGGCGTTCCCCGTCTCCTGGGATGCGATGCCCAAGCCAATGGAGACCGCCCCCAGAGCCAGCCCGCCAACGGCCACGGCCGGGCTGGCGGCGAGAACAAACGTGGCGACGGCGGCAGCCGTCGTTAGCGCGACCACCGTGGAAAAGACGGCATCACTGATCTGGAAGCCGCCGGACAGTTCGTACGCGGTATCGGAGGGAATCGCGACGCTCACGTCTCCCGGTTTGGGTTCGTTGGCATCGGCGCTCTGCGTTGCCAACTGAAGCAGATCCGCAGACATTGTCTCGTTGGCAGGGCGGAGATTCCGGACCGATTCCGGCAGGGGCACATCCCGAAAGGTCTTGATGGTCCCGTCCGGCAGGATGACGGCGACATCCACGGTGCCGTTCTCGTATCCGTTCAACTCGAAGATCAGTCCCCCGTCGACGATCCGCGTGGGCAGGCCCGCGTCGTTCACATGAATGGTCGCGGATTGGCCACCGTGAGCGGTGTAGACCAGGGACTTGCCATCGCGGGCAACTGCCGCCCAGTCCCCCTCCCGCGAAGCGACGATGACGGCAAAGCGCTCGTCCTCCACCTCGCCATAGACCACCTCGTTGCGCAGAAACGCGGCCATTTCGGACCGGGGAAAGCAACCGCGCAGAACAACGAGCGCGGAGCAGAGAATGGCCACGACCGGGAATGCGCGCCGTTGCCAGGGGCGTAGGGATTTCCATTTCATCTCAAAGCCCTTCCATGGAATGTCGATCGATGCGTTGCTACGGTCTGGACTGGGTCAGGGAATCGGTCGCAGGCCGACCGCACGCGATGACGGTCACCTTCCCCTCGCCGTTATAAATCCGGTGGTCGCCCACGGGCTTGCCGTCGGCATATTCCCCCTCGTAGCGGATCTTGCCCGAAGGGTAGTAGGCCTTCAGCATACCATGCCGTTTGCCATGGCGGCACGACCATGTGCGGAGAACTGTGCCGTCCCGTGCGCAGGTCGTCCAGTTGCCATGTTCCCAGCCACGCTCGTAGGTCCCCTGCCCGCGAGACTCGCCGGTGGGGTGAAACAGCGTGCAGGAGCCATGCATACGCCCATCCACGACTGGCACGATCTTCGCCACGTTCGCCGTCATCCTGCCCTTGACCATGTCCGTGAAGAAGAACTTGATCTCGCCGTCAAGCGGAGAGCCGTTGGGCAGGTAGAAGAACGCCGGCTCCATGACCGCACCTTCGCGGTATACCGTCCGCCGGGACAGCCAGCCTTGCGGGTGGAACTGCTCCTCCACCCCGTGCCGTTGTCCTTTGACGTACTCCGAGCGGGAACAACAGGCACCGTTGCCGTAAAACGTGATCTCCAGTCCGTGCTTCCGGCCGTCCAGCAAGGGCGTGTGTCTCTGCAGAGTCCCCCCCACGTAGTATTGGCGACGAGCCAGCAAAACGCTCTGTGCATCCCGGACATCCGTCCGTTTCCGTTCGCCCGTCGGGTAGTTCTCCACTGCTTCCTCCTTCGCCCCGGCAGGCACCGTGGGAGGGCGGATCGAGAGCAGTTCACGAGTGCTCCATTTCTGTTCCGCCGCCTCGTCCTGCGGGCTCGCCGACATGGCAACCCAAGGCCGGTCCATCTCCAGCGATGCCAGCACCGCATCGATTTCGGCATGGCCGGTCCCGACCGTGGTTCGCGGGGAACGCCCCGCCTGTCGGGTGCTTGGAGAAACTCCCTCATGGAGGACTTCGGCGACGAGGTCCACCCGCTGCGCGAAGTTCACCATGGCAGCCGAGGGGGCCCGGCTGGCCGTGCGCGTGGCCTCGTTGACCAGCACGTTCATGTTGCCGGCGTTCAGCACGCCCACCACATCCCCGTCGGGGTTGAACACCGGGCTGCCGCTCGCCCCGCCGACAACGGCGAGGTTGTGACGGATGAACTGGTTCTTCTCGAACCCACCGTCACCGAGACTGAAGTCGCTGACCGAGGTGATGATCCCGGACTGCATGGTGGCAATGGGATCGGTGGCTTTGACGTTCCCCCCCACCAGGTTCTCCGAAGGGAAACCCAGGTAGGCAATGCGGTAGCCGGAAGCCAACTTGCGCAATTCGGCATCGCTGGCGACAGACAGTGTCGCAGGCGCTTTCCCGTCGATGCGCAGCACCCCCACGTCGAACCCCAGCCGAACATCGCCGTACCGGGGATGGATCTTCGTTGCGCGAACGGGGAACCTGAGATCCGGACAGCGATTGACCCGAATTTCGGCCCGCCCCCCGGCCGCGAGCACCTTCGCGACGGCGACGACCACATGGGCGTTGGTCACGTAGAGGTCCGGCTCCATGGCCCAGGCTGTCGCGATCGTCGTTCTGCCATCCAACCGGGTGGCGACGACCAGACCAACGGCCTTGGCATTCTTTTCGGCCACCTGCGCGAGGCCGGTGTCCGCGCTCCCCGTCCTGCCAGGAACCAGCATGTACAGAACGGTCCCGACAATGCCCAGGACTGCCACAATGAGCAAGGACACGGACAGCTTGTGCCGGGAACGGGGCGGCGCCGCATTCCCCGCTTCCTGCTCGGGGCGTTCCAGCCCCATGCGCTTGGCCAGTTTCTGATCGCGACGGCGAAGTTCATCGAGTCGGGACATATCCTGTTCCCCCTATCTGGGACGGCTGACCGCACCGAAGAACATGCGGACCACGACCAACAGCACCAGCAGAGCCAGGATACCACCAACCACGAGCATCACTGTCCGGGGACGCTTGGCGGCGGCGTTGACCGCATCGGCAACTGCGTCGCGCGGGACAAGGACGTCTTCGCCGACCGCGATCGTGTCACTCCAGAGGATGTCCCCGCTGCCGGCCTGGATGCGGAGTTGCACCTCGGCATGATAGCGGTAGGTGTTGCCCTTGATCACATCCTCCTGGGTCAGCGCCACCGAGAGATCCCGGAGGGCGCCATAGAGGACGGCATCGGCCTTAGGGGAGTCGCCGCGCGCCATCGCCATGGCCTCGGCCAGCGTGTTGGTCCCCAGGTTGCGGGGGGAGAGGTCGGGCAGGGAGGAGAACATGCCTTCCGCCAGCCCGGTGGCATAGCGATCCAGATCACCGGCCAGGGGAACAACGGCGATGGTCTTTGCCGCTCCCAGCTTGGCGGAGCTGGCCAGCGACGTGGCGGCGTCGGCAAAGGCCTTCTTCAGCACGCCGCGCATGGGCTCGTCCAGATCGACCAGACCGCGCACGTCTTCCCCCGTGTATTCGCGACTGACGAAGGTGCCGCCCCAGAGGTGGCGGTTGGTCTCGACCGAGCTCAGGTGCAACTCGATCTCCGCATAGGCGCGGCGCGGGGAGACCTCGCACTGGCGCACCCAACCGTACAGGAGCAACTGTCCGGCCTGGAGCTTGCCGAAGCGGCTGACGGTGCGGGCATCGAGCATGTCCTCCTTGCGTTCATCCCACTCCACCTGCTTCATGATCTCGTCGAAGAAGGGATCGTCCTTGGCCTCGACGCAGGGCAGCCCCTTGGCGGTGAGGGCATTCTTGAGGGCGCCGGACAACACGCCCCCGGGGTCTTTTCCCAAGGGCAACAGGGCGATGGTCTTGCCGCCGCCGGGGTTGGCTGCAGCCAGCGAAGTCGCCGCTTTGCCGGCGGCGAGCCGCAGGGCCTCGCTCTCGCGGGCGTCCTGTCCGGGTGCGGATAGCGCCAGGACCATGGCGGCAACGGGAAGAAGTCGTACGAAGATATGGCAACGCATGGCGGTGTTTCTCCTGGAAGATTGCGTTAGCGAAG
>JABGQJ010000548.1 GCA_018648945.1 Victivallales bacterium | reverse complement strand
AGCGGCGCCGCGACCGTCATCGGCACCCGCGCCCGCCTGTTCGGCCGACGGAACTTCGCCGGATCTGGGGGGACTAGCATGCTCCTCGCCGAATTCGACCAGCTCTTGCAGGCCGTCATGGCTGCGGAAGGGAGCGATGGAGTCGAGGATCCCGTCACACCACGGCCTCCAGGTCCCAGGCCCCCCCTGGGTGATGTTGAACAGCATCTGGTGCACTTCGGACACCGCGTCGTCGGGCAGGCCGCACTCTGGCTCTGCCAGCTTGGTTCTGGTGTAGTGGGCGTGGAGCTCGCGAGCCTGCTCGATCTGTCTTTCTCTAGCGGTCATTTCGCCTTTCCTTAAGTCTTGGGTTTTTCTGGAGTGTTCGTTCCGGCTGATACCCGGTAGGCACCTTGCGTTGGCGCAAATCAGAGCTCATGGCAATCTCCTTCGGCTTTCTTGGTGCCTTGCCGGCGGTGCTGTCGTGTGCCTGCATCGCGCCCTGGAATCGCCCGGCGCGTGCGCTCGGGCCCTGTCTTGCCCCCGCGCCGCCCGGCGAAGCACGTGGTGGCCTGGGCTCGACCACACACCCAAACCGTCGGGATGCGTCTCAGCCACGGGATTCGCCTGCAGATCCAGGCCGGGTTCTGATCGCACATGGGTCAGCCCCCCCGCACTTCGGCCAGGGACTCGATCGCAGTCGCGGGGAGGCGCCATTGCTTCCCGATCTTGCGGCCCGCCATGCGTCCGTCTCTCACCATTCGCCGGATCGTGCAGACGGACACGGCCAGCGCATCGGCGGCGTCCGCCAAGGTAAGCATGCGCGGCGGGGGTCTGCGTTTGGCGCCCTCGCCCTCGCCCAAGTCCGGCTCGAAGGACCGCAGCGCGGAGACGAACTTGGTGGAGGTCAGGCCGGGGACGAATGCGGTCAGACCAGCGACGTAGGCATTCAGTACTTCGGCAGGAATGGGCCGGACCTTCATAGCTCCGTCCTCCCTTCGGCCTGGACCAACTCGGCAAAGTCGACCTGCGGGCAGCGGCGACCAGGTCTCGTGTTGTGCAGGACTCCCATCTTGATGAGGCGCCTGATGGTGGCAGGGTCGCAGTCAATGAACCTCGCGGCGAAGGCCACCGTCCGCTGGGGCATCGACTTCTCGTCAAAGCCGAAGCGTTCGGCCGTGGCGTGGATATCCATAGTGGTTCTCACTGGCTTTCCGGAGACCCAGTGCCTCCGGGGTGGTGGTCCGGACGTCATCACCGCCGACGCCCCCTGGTTGGTCGCCGACCGGCGGCGTAGGCCTCCATGACGGCGATCACGTCGCGGACCAAGTAGAGGGCCGGGGATTGTTTGTTGCCTCCCATCTTCGCGACCCGGACGAGCCCTTGCTCGGCCCATGATCGCAACTTCCTGGCCGCGATGGGCGCAATGCGCTCCCGGATGCCTCTTGCTGTGCTGTACTTCGGGATCGTGCTGGTCATGCTGCCGCTTATGCTCCATTTGAGGTTTGTCGCTAGGCTGGGGCCAGGGACTATGTTGATCCATGGCTCGCCGCCTATCGGCAAGTGACACCCCAACATGTTGCACTGCAATATCTAACAGAACCCTATGGGATTTCTGTGGGATTCTCCCGCATGGGAAAAGCGTGTTCTGTGGGATTCGGCCGAGGGATCTCGGTATCTCAAGCGGCGTGGCCGTGTCCCCCTGTTCGGTGCTCGGGGCTCTGCCAGCGGTCGATGTAGTGCCGGCCAGCCGGTGACAGGCGTGGCCACGGGAAGCCGTTCGGACCAACCGCAAGCGCACCCGGCGGCCGATGCGCCTGACGGGCATCGCCGGAGTCGCTCCGTGCCGTTCCAGCTCCCGGCTCGCGCCGGGGCATTCCCGTGCATCCCTACCTGCCGCGGAACGTCGCGGTGGACCGGCCCGACTGCGTCCGGTGCGCCGACGTCACCTACCTACCGCTGCCGCAGGGGTCCATATACCTGGTGGCGGCGATGGAACTGGTATTCGCGGCGGGTGCTGTCGTGGCGGCTGTCGAACCGCCTCTCCGCCGACTTCTGCGCCGAGGCGCTGCGGGACGCCCTGGACCACCACGGCAGGCCGGAGATCCTGAACACCGACCAGGGCGCGCAGTTCGCCTGCGAGGTCTTCGTCCAGCCCTTGCGGGACAAGGACGTCAGGATCAGCATGGACGGGCGCGGGCGCGGGGCCGACAATGTCTCCGTCGAGCGCCTCCGGCTCACCCTCAACCACGAGGACATCTGCGTCCGCTGCTACGGGAACCCCCGCCAGTTGCGCGAGGGCCTCGCCCGCTTCTTCCGCTACTACAACGAGCAGCGGACCCACGGAACCCTAGGCTACCATACCCCGGTAGAAGTCCACCGGGGACAAGTGCAGTGGAATCCAGGTCCTGGCCGGAGCCCCTCCGATCCCGCCGCGCCGCCAAACGCAACGTCCATTCTCACGGCGGGCGGCCCTCCGGCCGAAAAAGGCCTCTGCGGGTCTGGGAAGACCAAGTTCACTCAACCTTGGTTTCCGCCTCCGATGGTCCTTGAGCTGGGGTCCACCTCGCCCTCCGGCGGTGTCTGCGGCGCGTCCTCGTCGACCGTGACATCAAGTCGGAGCTCGTAGTGCTGGCCTTTGCCGCCTTTCCCCAGTAGAGGGATGAGATGACTGTGAAGCAAAGAGAGGGGATCGGACTTGCCATCGCCTGCTTCACCCGGCGGCCGTCCCGCTTTCGCCAGCTCCTTCAGCTCCTGTATTGCCTCCGGGGACACGAAGGGCCTGATGACGCGCGCCAGGGCGCCCCGCAGGCGTCGCATGGTCTCGTCGAAGACTCTTCTGCGCCTCTTTTTCTCCTTCCTGGCCGCTTCCTTCCGCTCCTCAGAGGTCTGATTCCTAGGGATCGGGAACTCTTGCACAGGAGAGTCCTTCCTGATCGCTTTCTCGAGCGCGGCAGAGGTGAGTTTGCACCAGTCGCCGTTGGCGCAAACCATGGCCATGAGAAGACCGAACTGCACCGTGTCCTTGTCCAAGGAGGCACCCGATTTGCATTTCCCCTGCCGGAGCCGGTCGTCGTGCCAACGGATGGTGCTACGCCCTGGATCACCACCTTCGCGTGTCGGCCCGGCGATCACCAGACTGTTCTCGGCGATTCTGACCTTCAGTTCCTCCGCCCTGCAGCAGGGGGGCTCGACCGTGTCTGCGGAACCGGAACCGGGGCCGTGCCCCAGGTCGGCCAGATTGCTCCCGAGCACCCTCCCGCCGATCCCGAACCGCCGTGCGGCCCGTTCCACCAGACGCAATATCTCTGCGTCGGCGAGATCGCCAGGCACGACTGTCAAGAAGCCCTCGCCGGCTCGAACAGCGAAGGCCGTGAACGCTTGCCCAGCGGAGGTGCCCATGAGGGGCAGCAGCGATGCCCCGGACGTCAGGGAAGTCCGGGGGGCGAGGTCAGTCGGGGAAGTGCCGCCGCCCAACTGGACAGCCGTGTCGTCGAGCGGGTTGAGTAGCAGACCGAAGCGGTAGCGCAGCGGCAGCGTTGTGAAACCCGGAACCGGTCGGTAGACGCGGTCGGACTGGTCGTCGGCAAAGGCCATCTTCCTGGTGATCGCTGCCTTCCAGGCCCCAAGCCGGGCTACCAGTGACCGCGAAGTGCATCCGGCGACCTTCTGCTTCCCGGAGCTAGGCGGGGGGCACCAGTACTCTGGCCCGTCAGTCGGCAGGGCGCACGAGCAACTCTCCAGAGATTTCGTGACGTGCTCGAAGGCGGTCCAAAGCCATGCGTCGAGGCGCGTGTGGCGCAAGCTGCCCAAAGCCTGCCGGAAGAACTCGTCAACCTCCCTCAGGACGCGTAGGACCTGCTCGGGGGTTGCGCAGATCTTCAGCAGCGCCACTCCGTAGGGCCCGTCCAATGCACAGGTGAATGGCTGTAGGGCGGACCGGGGCGCGATGGCACCCACCAAGGGACTTGCGGCGTAGGCCACCGGCAGATCGCAGAGCAGCATCAGGACCGCGTTGATGGCCGTTGCGAGCTCCGGTTCGGAGTAGCGCTCGGAGCTATCCGACTCGACCGTGCTGACCATGCCAAGGAGGAACTCGCGAAGCAATCGATCGGCGGTCACGACTTCGTCCCTCGGACGATCGACGTAACCCGAGGCTGTGTCCATCTCCAGCATCATGGACTGGGTCATAGTCCCAAACGACGCGTTCCCATGTTCGGACGAGACGGAGGCATCGAGGGGGCTCTCCTCCGTATGACACCGGAAACCCTCGACAAGACGCCAGCACAGACGCGCGGGCTCGGCGTGGGTCGCGTCGCCGGGCATGCGCACAGTGCAGCACGGCACCACCTCCCGGGCCGTGCCAGGCACGGGCAAGGTGTTGTGCCAGCCCGACGTCAGCCCAGCGTGCTCCTCCGACGAAAGGTCGCAATGCAGATCAGATGGTCTGAACCGAGTCAGGAGGGCCTGCACCAGCCGCACGGCGAAGGCGGTGTCCCGTCCGAAGGTTGCGTCCCGAGTGCGTACCCTAACCACGGGCAGGCAGCTCCCTTGCGCCGTTGCCTCGACAAGCGCCGTCACCCCCCGCGCGGAATCGAGGCCAATCCAGGGCACGACACGCAGAACGCGCTCCGTGCCTGGAATGCCCAACTTCTCGGCAAACTGGTCGCGAAGCTCTCCGTTGGCAGGCAGGAGGTCCCCATGGAGCTCAAGGCTCCGACCGGCCTCGGCTATGAAACAGACACCGGGGAAGGTCCCCCCCTCTGCTTCGACCGGCACGCGTTCCAGCGGTTGATTGGTCGAGATCATCGTCAAGTCCCCATCCGATGGGACGCCGGAGGCCGCACACCTGGATGACTGTCGAGAGCCCTGTCGGCCCGCCGACCCGTCACCAGACCCTATCGACGGCCTCCTTCAGCGCCGCGATCATGACATGAACGTACCCGCCGTGGACGCTGCTGTCCACATGCCCGAGGACGGCCCCGGAAACGCTGCGGTTGACGCCGTTGTTCTCCATCTCGCTGGCCGCAAAGTGGCGGAAGCCGTGCATGGTGAGTTCGGCGTGGACCTTCTTGGCGCCCTTGAGCCAGGCGCGGCCGAAGATGGCGCCACGGTCGTCAAGGGCGAAGGGAAAGAGGGCCTTCGCCTTGCCATCGGCCTTTTCGAGTCGCCGGTCCAGCACCGGCAGCAGCTTCGCGGCCACCGGCACGATCCGCTCGAGCCCGGTCTTGGTGCGGCGGTCGCCGGCATCCCTGATGAACAGGCATACCGCCATCCCCTCCGCCACCGCCTCGCCGGGCACGTAGGGCTTCCGGTACTGGTCCGGGCTGCGCAGCACGACCTCCACGGCCGCATCTCCGGGGAACAGCACG
>JABGQJ010000547.1 GCA_018648945.1 Victivallales bacterium | reverse complement strand
CGAGTCACTCCCGCCTTGACCCGGTCCGGATTGATCGCACTGAACGGGAGGTTGAGCAGAACGCCACGCCCCTTGCCAAAGCCATTGCTGATCCAAACGGGCTGGTCCCCTGCGAAGGGCGCTGCGACACCCTCCGCAAGCGTCAGCCCGGGCTCAAGCAGGTTCGCGCGGACGCTTGTTTTGCCAATCCTCAGTGTCGTGGCGGTCGACGGCTCTGAAAGCGCCGGGAGCCCAGCCGGGGCCGAAACCCCGAACACATCGGCAAGCGAGCGCTCGGCGCGCACGATGCCGTTCCCGGTCAGCATCCCGACCCGACCGTCGGCTATCAGCAGCCCCCCACGCTTGACGAACGCGCGGATCGCTTCCGCCTGCGAGTCCGACATGCAGGTGGCCAAGGGCAGAAACAGCGCGTTCAATCCCACCAGGCACTCCGGACCGGACTCAAGCTCCGCGCTTGCCACGAAGCGGTACTGGTAGCCCAGATCCTCGAGGGAAACGGTAAGGCCCCGGAGAGCGTTCAGCCACGCATCCTCCCCGGCAAACGCGGACTTGGGGGCAAGTTTCCCCGAAAGCTCGGCGGCGCACATGTCCGCCTGCGAGTAAAGGATGGCGATGCCAGAGTTGTCGCGCTTTCCGTGCAGGAGTAGCTTGCCGATCCCTCCACGGAGTTCGGCAGTGCCGGCGAAGAACCACTCCCCCAGCTTCGACACCGTGCCGTCCGGATTGAACGGGGTATTGCCGCAACCCCAGGACATCCACCACCAAACCGAATTGTGGCCGCGGAACAGATTGTGCCAGCCAATCGCCGAGTACCCGTCCTCCTTGTCTGCGACCGAGTTGGCCCACTCCCCGGTCAACGCGTCGGAGCCAGCAAAGGAGCGCACGAGCTCTCCCTGAAGCCGGTATGACGAATACACTTGGTTGAGTTCAAGGTTGCGTGTGAGCTTGTGGAAGTCATATCCCGCGAGGTGGTGGTAATGGAGCAGTCCGTCCCAGCCAACCTTCGCGCCGGGGTCATCCTGACGTATTACATCGGCGAGCGTCTCATGCATTTCGGCGAAGGCCGTGTCCATGAAGTCCCGGTGATCGAACCATGCGGCAAAACTCGTGGTCTGCTTTGCTGCCTCCTCTGCCCACATCGGCGCTGTGATCTGGCCAAAGCTCGCGTGTCCAGTACCCCACGCTCCATTGAGCTTGGCAATCGTGCCGTAGCGTGATTTCAGCCACGCACGGTACGCCACCATGGTCTCGGGTGCGCCGCAGGCCTCGTGCTTGCCGCGGGACAGGTAGTTCTCGTCACCCAGCGTATAGGCCGCCGGCGCGTATGATGCCGCCTGCCGGGACGCGATCCGCACGGTCTCCGAGGTCTTTGCCCGCCACTCTGGGTCGAAGAGGCCCGGTGCCAGCGTGTTGTCGTCGTGCGCCACGTGGTTGAGCCGAGTGACATAGGGCACCAGGCGCAGCCCGGACCGGGCGGCAACGCCGTATTCGCGTGCCGCCAAACTGTCGCCGTAGCGGCCCATGTGGCACAGGTCCATCATGTCCATGCCTAGATTGTAACAGGCACGTTGCACGTAGCGGGTCACGGTCTCTGCGCCGGGAAAAGACCAAGTGAGGGCCGTGAAATCATCGAGTGGGTAGGGGACAGGTATGGTGAACCGATCCCGGCGTGTCACCAGCGCACGGGAACCAGCATAGACGGTGGAGTCCACGTGGTGGCAGACGGTGACGGGGCGTGGCAGGCGCAAGTCCAGCCGTGTCCGACCAGAAGTCGGTACGGCCGCGCTACCCGTGGCCAGCACGCGACCAAAGGAGTCGCTCACCATGCACCGCAGCGTGAGTGCCACGCCAGGAGGCGGCGTGTCGATAGCAGTGCTGCAGGTGAGCGTACCACCGCCGACCAGCTCCACGGTAGGCACGGCCTCCGGATGCACGCGCCGAGACGGCGAGAGAGCCAACGGGCTCAGCTGTAGCTTCGCGGCCACAGGAAGCACAGTGGACGCGAAGCCGATGCATTCGCCGTCTGCTCCGCGCAACAGCACATCAACCAGGTACTTGTGGGTTCCCGGTAGCCCCGGCAGTTTCAACTGGCCGTTGGGACCGAGTCTGGCGGCTCGGAGAAGCACGACATTGTCCACCTCATCCTGAATGCGCAGAAGCACACTGGCGGGGCGGGGCCCCGCCGTCCTGAGCTGAAGAACACTGGGGCTGGCGGCTGGGATCGGTGCATCGTGCGCCTGTAGTTCCGCATCGGGCAACGCCCGGCCTGCGGCGGCGAGCAGCGCGGCGGCGTTCATGGCCAGAATGCGATCTGTCGCGCCTTCCAGGCCCTCGTCGGCCTCACTTCTAGGGACGAGAGCCGAGTACCGGGAGATGCTGGCCTTCAGCACCACCACGCGCCCCGCTCCGTATCGGTAGCCCTGCAACGGCGGCCCGTCGCCAAGACGCCCGGGCTCATCCGGTCGCAGCCCCGGCAACTGTTCCCATGGCACGGTCCGGAGCGCGTGTCTCACCAGGTCCGGGTCCGGGTCCGCAGTCAAGTCGGCAGGCCAGCCTTTCAGTGCCGCTCCCCCCCCGGTCAGCATCAAGCCCTTGCCGTTGCGCACTTGCTCGAGCACAGCTTGGCGCACGGCTGTAGGCACGGCTGCGCCCGACAGGTTCGTGATGAGGATCACATCGCGCGTGGTGTCGGCGCAGATCCGGGCGGCCTCACGCGACGCGAGGGCGACACCCAGCGACCCAACGCCAGTGAACTCCGCCAAAGACCATGCCCTCGGGCTCGCGATGGCACGCGAGTCATCGAAGTACTGGTGGGTGACATCCATGTCGAGCCGTCGTGCCAACTCGCCGGTCTCATAGGCGGCCCAGCGAGGGGCGAGCAGGGCGACGCGTACAGGCCCCCCACGCAGCTTGTCGGCCCACGGGAAGTCAAGCGGCGTCGGGCTGGGGCCCCACGCTTCTGCCGGCCGTTTGAGGCGTTTCACGTCCTCTTCACGCATGCGTGCCGCCCGCTGCGCATCCACTGGCATGGGAGGCAGGACCTCATCTGTATCGAGCTCGAGCATGGTGGCCAGCTTGCCGGACTCGGTGTTGCCCGAGCGCTGGAAATACGCCCGCGTCTCCAGTGGATCGGGAAGCCCCGGGAATTCATACAGGGCCAAACAGAAGCGGCGCTGTCCCGGTTTGAGCTCAAGATCAACGTACTCCCCGTAACCGCCGATCGCCCCGGCTGTGACATTCGCGAAGACACCCGGATCACCCAGAAGCAGGCCAGCCGACCCGTCTCCCGCCCGCCCCTCCGCAGTGTCCTCAAGGAGGATCCAACGTTCCCTCGCCAGGTCGAGCTCCGCCGAGCCACTTGTCAGCGTTCGCGTCGCTGTCGTGACACTACGCGCATGCGGCTTCTGGAACGTCGCAGGGTACGCCATCAGCCTGAGCTTGCAGGTCTGTACGTCACCCTTGGGTTCGTAGCTGCCGAAGAACAGAAGCTTGTCGCTGCTCGAAGTGACCGCAAAACGCGCGGTCACGACTCCCTTCGGCGTGTCCCACACGTATTCGACCATGGCGTCCGGGCCACCTTCGCGGACAATCCGGAACTTCGCTCGATAGCTCTGGATGTTGAGGTCGTCCAGCGTCCACGCGAAGAACCCCTGGTTGTACCAACACGCCATGGACGGGGCCGCGATGCCGAGGCCGGTGTACCCGCTTTTTGGTGCCCAGGTCACATACGAAACACGTCCCGGATCATCTGGGACCTCAACTATGTCGTAGCGCAACGTGTAACTGCCTATGGCGTTCGACAGGGAGACGTCCTGAACAATGTGCTTCCCCTCAGGCTTCGTGCGTATCCTGGGAGGAGGCACGATGACGGCGGCATTCCCCGCACGGCCAAGCGGCTGTGCGCCTGCGGAGACCGACAAAGCAAGGACAGCAACGGCATTCATGAATCTCGGCATCTTGTATCTCCCTGCCTGGTGCATCTGCGCGCCGACCTACAAACAGTCGCACACTCGCCCGTCCGCACACTCGTTGCCGAGGCGGGATTCGCAAGTACCTTACGCCTTTACAGTCGTCCCTCCGCCGGGCACACGCAACCTGCCAATCGGGCCTGCATGGCGGAGGGCTGCGGAGCCGAACTGGGAAGGCCATGCATGAATAGCAGACCGCCTTGCGCAAGAAGACCCGTCGTCTCAGCGTGCTGCTGGGCGAGGTAGGCGGGAGAACAGCATGAAGAACATACTCAAACTCGTCTGTTTCACGGTCACGATTCTCGGGGCTGCTCCCGGGGCGGAGAAGACGAGACCAGCCGTGAAGGTACCAGCGGGAAAGCGGCAGACGAATGCCACCAGGTACCAGCGGCCTCCCGGCGTCACGCCGCCAGCGATGCCCAACGCGCCAGCGTTCAGCATCCCGTCCGGCAACAGACCCCGTTTCTACCTGAACGTCCAGGAAGTGGCGAATCTGAGAGAGGCCTACGCCGTCGGCGGCGAAGCAGCTGTGCCCCTGCAGAAGATTGTCAGCAGGGCCCGCGCGCTCCTGGCAAAGAAGGTCACGATCCCACCCAAGGGCGGCCAGCACAGTAGCCACTACAACTGCCCCGACTGCGAACGAAAACTCCGGCCAGTGGCTGACGGGAAGGGGCATGCCTGCCCCAAGTGCAAGAAGGTCTACACCGGCTCACCGTACGACGAGGCGCACTATGGCAAGGTCCACGGGACGATCTGCAAGAACGCACGCCTCTGCGCCCAAGCGTACATCCTGACCGGAGATGAGGAGTTTGCCCGGTACGCTCGGAGGATCCTGCTCGGGTACGCCGACAAGTACCAGACCTACGAGCGCCATGACCACCTCCTGCGCGGAGTGGGGGAGAAATCACACCGAAGCGGGGGCCACCTATTCGCCCAGACTCTCAGCGAAGCCTATGCCATGTCCCAGTGGTTTGGACCTGCCTACGACATGATCTGCGGCAGCAAGGCGTTCACGTTCGCGGATCAAGAGAGGGTCAAGGACGGTCTCATCCGGCCCATGCTGAAGTCCATCTTCCGGCTTCCGGCCGGGAAGTCGAATCACCAGTCCTGGCACAATTCTGCGTACATGTTCGGCGGGGCGCTGCTCGGCGAACCAGAGTGGATTCAGTTCGCCATCTGGAATCCCAAGAACGGCTTCCACTATCAACTGGGGGCGTCGGTCAGTGAGGTAGGCCTCTGGCAGGACGGTGGCTGGAGCTACCACTTCTATGCACGCAAAGCCCTGCTGGCAACCGCTGAGACAGCCCGGCATCTCGGCATCGATCTCTGGGGGGAAGAGCGTTTCAGGAAGATGTTCCTGCTGCCTGCTGCCTATCGCCTGCAG
>JABGQJ010000546.1 GCA_018648945.1 Victivallales bacterium | reverse complement strand
ACCTGTTTGGCGTTGGGCGTAGCAGTTCTCGCCAAGAACGACGTGTTCGGCGAACTGGGTTCCGTCAACGGACAGGGACAGCACCAGCGGCGTGCGACCGCCGCCAATCGGGTTGCCGACGGAGTAGAAGCGCCCGTCCGGGAGTCGCCCGAAGTGGAACTTGGCGTCGGTATCGCTGAAGTCGGTCTCCACCGGTGGCGACCAGGTTGCACCGTCGGCATGGCTCTCGCTAAGCCAGAGGCGATGGCGGTGCTTGCCCGTGCCGCGCAGGAGCATGTGCAGAACGCAGTCGTCGGTCTGGTAGAAGGAGCCCTCACAGAGCGCAGTCTGCCAGCCCTGGTCCCGGGCTACGTCCCAGAATGAGGCCGGATCGTCCTTGATGGTCGCCGCCATGGCGGGCGGGTAGATGCCGACCATTCGCCAACCGGTCAGCCCACTGGGGTCATCCGTGTAGGGGAACGAGATGTTGCCGGCGATGATGAGCCGCCCCGAACCAGTGGGCTGGGGCGGGTGATTTGGGTTGACGGGAATGCCCATGTCGCGGACGGGGCTCCAGGTTTCACCGTCGGTTGTCGTCACGGCCTGCAGCTGGGTCGTCTCCTTGTTGGGGCCGTAGTTGCCGAAATAGGCGACCAACGTGCCCTCGTGCTGGTGGAAACCAGCCGCAGTAAGCACACGCTCGACCCCAGTCTCGTCGGTCACCGAATCAATGAGCGGGCGTGGTTCGGACCAGTGCGCGAAGTCTGCCGAGGAGGATGTGAGCACCCGTTGGCCCGGGGCATCCTCGTCCTGGCGACCGTTGGACCAAACCGCGTGGAAGCGATCCCGAAAGAACGTGATGCTGGCGTGGTGCGAGTAGGTCCACTGCTCCTCGGGACGGTAGAGGAACACGCTCTCCACCTGCGGTCGCCGGACACCGGGTAGACCAACCGGCCGACCATCCTGCCACTGCGCACCGTTCGTGATCATCTTTGCCGATTCCATTGCGTGCTCTCCTGGCCCTGCTATTTGCGGTTGCGGCGGTGCCCGGTCAGACTATGGCGGAACATCCGGGCGAAGGAAAGGCGGCTTGTCCCCGTCCCCCATCCTGACCGTCTTGACTCTCGGCACCCGGCTCCTGGACCTCCCTCGCCCCCGCTTCACGGCTCCCGGGCCAGTTGCGCGGCCTCCGCCGCGCTCAATGCGCGGCCATAGACGCGCACTTCATCGATCACCCCTCGCGTGCCCGCCCCCATGCGCAGCGGCTCATCCACCGTCTTCAGTAGTCGGGGTGCACCAACCAGGGCACCGGTCTGGCGCCCATCGACGTAGACTACGACCCGCCCGGTGGCCAGCGCGTAGGTCGCCGCGAGATGGTGCCACTGGCCGTCGTTCAGGGCCGGACCGCCACTCGCGTCCGAATGGGGTGCGGCAGCATCAACAAACGAGGTGGAGAAGGCGGGCACGAAGGTACCAGGGCAGACGTACATGCCGTAGTTGCGGGCCAGGTTGCTGCGGAACTTGGTGACCGGGAACTGCCAGGACCCGGTATCCCCAGTGAGTTTCAGCCAGAAGGCCACGGTTACCTCCTCGGGCAGGTCCAGCGCGGGGGCGTCGGGCACCACCACCAGGTCGGGCTCCCCCCCCGCCACCGCCGGGCCGCCGACCGCCTCCGCGGAACTGCCGCCGAAGGCCAATGCCATGCCCTTCCTGCCTGGCACCCACCGGCACCCGGTCACCGTGCCATGGTTGGCGTTGGGGGTGGCGTCGCGAGCCACCTTTCCCTGCCCTTCGTCGAAGCTCCAATACCCCGCCAGGGCGTCGCCGGGACGCACGGACGTGACCATCAGCCCCGCGCTCTGCGACCAGGAGAGGTCCCCGTAGCGAACGGTCATGAGAAGACGGTGCAGGCCAGGTCCAAGGGCCGCGATAGCGCCCAAAAGAACCGGCACCTCGTGGGTGCCATGGGCGGCTACCGTGGCCGTGAAGGTCCGCTCCACTGGTGCCGCCATCTCGACGGCAACATCCACGGCCCGGGCAAGGGGATTGCGGAGCCGCAGCCGCAATTCCGCGGCCTCGTCCATGGCGATCTTCGCGGGCACCAGCAGCTCCACCGGCGTCACGCCGGTGGTCAGAGGCTGCCGCAGGCGGACGAATTGCACCGCCTCCGAGACCCCCAGAAACAGCACCCCGTCCTCGGTCGGCAGCTTGCGCTCGTTGCCCATGAGATCCACCACCCCGACTTGGCGCAGGTCGGTCGCCAGCGCGACCATGGCGGGGCCGTCCGGGGCCCAAACCGCCAGGATAACCTCGTCGCCGCGCTGGAACTGCCGAGCCCACAGCCCCGCCCCAAGCGCCACATCCGGACCCGGCCGGGCCCCGTCCAGCAGCCGGGCGCAGGTCCGGAAGGCGAAGTAGGCTGGCTTGGGCGTGAGGTCGTTGTGGCACAGGCCGTAGTTGTGCTCCGAGTAGAAGCGGTCCGTGCCGGGGTCGGCCAGCCGGAACCAGATGATCCGGTCCACCAGGCCGGTGCCCAAGGCCAGCGGAATCCCCCGGCCGGTCATGATGGCGGAACGTTCCTCGCTGGAGCCGCCGCCAATCTGGGTGGTCCAGCACCACTCGGTGATCCACAGGTGCCGCCGACCGCCGTTCTCCTCGCAGAGATCGGAGATACGTTGGATGTCCCCCACCAGATCGCTCCCTTCGGGGGTGGTCTGCCGGTAGGGATGGATGGAGATGGCGTCGCAGAAGGGCACGGCTCCGCCGCGGATCAGGTTGCCGAGGAAGTCCTCACCCCGCTCCCCGGCCCCGGCCAGGCCGGGGGTGATGACGGTACAGGCCGGGTTGCCGCGCTTGGCCGCCGCATAGCCCACCCGCACCACGTCGAGGAAGTCCGCCGCATTCGGCCGTGGCTCCCAGAATACCGAGATGTTCGGTTCGTTCCAGATCTCCCAGTGGTCGACCAGACCGGCAAACTGCCGCGTGGTGGCCTCCACGGAGCGGCCCCAGGCAGTCAAGTCCGGCTTGTAGACCCAGGGGCGCTCGGTCCCGACGGGGGCCGTGGAGGCCCAAACCGGAGGGAAGCCCAGGATGCCGACGATGCGCATGCCGTTCGTCCGGGCCCGTTCGGAGAGCTTGGTCAGCCGCTCGTTGCGGGCGGCGGCAGCATGCAGGCCATGGGGACCACTATCCCTTCCGGGGTTCTGCGGGTCGTCGAAGGACCACCGGGCGACCAGCCCTTCGGCCGGAGGAGCCCGCCGAGCCGCCAACGCCGCGATCTGGTCGGCGGCCAGCGCCCGGTCGCAGATCACCACCTCGTCCAGCGCCCCCTCGTAGTTCGATCCCAGGCGGACGCCATCCGGTCCGGTCCGCAACCGTCCCCCGTTCACCAACTCGCGCTTGATCTCCCGGCCATCCACGTAGAGGATCACCGCTCCCGGCTGGGCCGAATAGGTTGCTGCGAAGTGGTGCCACTGCCCATCCCACGGCGACCAGCCCGACGACACGCCAAAGGCATAGCTGCGGTTTCCCCGCTCGAAGGCCGCTGTAAATGACGCCACACCCGTGTCTTTGTTCAGGAACACCCCGTAGTTCCGGTTCGGGGAATCGGCGTACTTGAGCAGCGGCCACTGCCAATTGCCGGGCTTCTTCTCGGCCTGCAGCCAGAACGCCACGGTGACCCCGTCGCGCAGGTTCAGGTGATCGTCGGGGGCCGTGGTCAGTCCGGTCGGGCCACGCACTGCCAGGCCCTTGGCGCCGGGCACGGTAGGCGGGGGGTTCCAGATGAAGACGCCGGGCGAAGGCTCCAGTGTCCGCCAGTTGAACGAGAGGCGCTCCCAACGGATGCCAGCGTCCTGGTTCAGCGCGAAGATGGTGTCCATCTGGTCCTCCCGGAAACCCCCTATGGAAGCGTGGCAACCGAAGGTACCCAAGGCGTTCCCGGTCGGAGGCCCGGAAGGGTCCACGACGGCAATGGGTTTGAAGAGCGCCCGCCGCTGCTCCCCCGTGCCCAGGATCGCGGTCACGGTACAAGCCCCGACCCGTGCGGGTTGGTAGGGGAAAGCCAAGGTCGCCGTCTGGCCTGGTGCCAAGGAAACGGCCTGGGCAACTAGGTCTTCACGGCTCCCGAAGAAGTCCGTTACGGAAAGAGCGGCAGTCCCCTGCGCTGCGGCGTCGCCATGGTTGACCAGCGCCAGATTGAGCGTGGTTTCCACGCCGCGTCGAAGGCGGTTTCCCGGCTGATCGGTGGTGATGGTGCCGACCACGAAATCCATGGGGTCCGCCACCGTGACCGCACACAGATCGCTCAGGTAGACCGCGCCCTGAAGAACGGTGGCCGTACCGCGTCCCAGGGCAATCTGGCGCATCCATACAGGATGAACCAAGGCCTGTTCGGCCTCTCCTCGCCGACGCAGCGCCCGCCAGTCCTGCCCGGCGCCCACCGGAACCGTGACCTGCTGCCAGCCCTCCCAGTCAACCACCCCCACCGTGCGCCGGTACCAGCGACCGTTGGCATCCTCGATTGCCAACGACAGGGGCCGCCCCAGACCATCGCCAAAGAGCCAGAAAGACACCGACTCGCACCGTCCGGGAAGCGGATCACCGGTCCAGTAGGCGGAGAGATAGTCCCGCCGCGGCTCGCGGAAGTCGTAGGCCAACTTGAGCGAAGCCGTCGATCCCGGGCGCGCCTGCTCCTGCGATACACTCACGGCGCTCTGCCCAAGCACGTAGTTGATGCGCCGCCCGCCGAGCTGCCAGTGGGTCGTAGCGGTCATTGGATCGACCGACCGTTCCCGCGCCTCAGGCGCAGCGCCACCGGGCAGACTGAGGAGGAGGGATGCCGTCAGGGAGAGGAGGATGCATCTCATGGTCGTCTCCGTGCGTCGTTCTGCAACCCCAACACAGGATCGACCGCCCGATACCAGCCGCTGCCATCCTGCCCGACCGCCCGCGGGGGGCCGGCAAGAACTGCGCCCATCGCCAACAGAACCATCTTCGTGCCTGCCGAAACTCGCATCGGGATTCCCCCTGTCCATTCGGGCCTGGTGCTCAACGCGCACGAGAGGCCTGGAGAGCCTTCACGCCCACCGTGTCTTTGAAGCCGCTGTAGCCGGGACCGCCGCCGGCAATATAGCCGTTGCTACGACCGTCCTCACTGTCGCTGACCCAGAACGCGAAGAGCTCGCCGTTGGTCAACTGGAAGCGGAAACGGACGGGCTTGCCACGTAGGGAAGCCAGGGACCTGGCATCGCGCCAGACCAGGCGATGGAGGGTGCTGTCCGCGTGCATGGGAACGCAGTCGGCGAGGGCCAGCCCGGGCATGGGCTTGCCTGCCGCATCAAGGACCTCTACCCGCAATTCCCCTTTGGGGCAGTCTGCGTTGACAAAAAGGTACTGGCCGGAGAACCGCACTGGTCGGGTG
>JABGQJ010000545.1 GCA_018648945.1 Victivallales bacterium | reverse complement strand
GAATTCGTCAAGCTCACGGATCTGAACTTCTCCGGCTGCAAGGGTTGCGTGCAGCGGTGCTCAAGGCCGCAGGTCTGCATGTTGGAGGATGAGGCCCAGCCATACTATCAGAAGGTCAAGGATGCGGATGCCGTGGTCATTGGCGCGCCCGTCTACTTCGGCACCATTGCGGCCACGGCAGCCGCCTTCATGGAACGCTTTTTCGGGTACCGGCACGTGGACATCCCGATTGCCGACAAGCCCTTCGTGTCCGTCGTGGGTGGCGGGATGATGCTGGATACCGCCGTCGAGCAGATGCACAAGATGCTCGGCATGTTCAAGGTCGATCTGGTCTACACCGTCCAGTTTGCCTCGCAGGTTCCACCTTGTCTCAAGTGCGGCCGTCACCAGGAATGCGAGATCGGCGGACTGTACATGATGCATGGTGAAGCGGCGAAGGAGATCGTGGTCAAGAAGGAGATGTTCAGCAAATGGGAGGATGACCGCGCGACCGTCGCCGCCATCGAGGCCGCCGCCAAGAAGCTGAGGGCTCTCTGATCCAGGGCAGTGCGCCCTCCCCACGCGCGTCTCTTGCCCCCACTCGTCCTCCCGGGCGAGTTGGGCCGAAGCCCCCGCAGGGCGGTCCCGCTCTGTGCGGTAGCCACGTGCGCCAGTGCGTCGTGCGACCGCGGTGGCAAGTGGTTGCAGTGCGCACTTAGCGAACCGGGACTGGCATTGTGGTGCTTCGTGGGGAACTCTATGTCGTGGCACGAAACAGGGCGCGCCAGCGGCTTGGCGATGCCCGGAGTGGTTGGCAACAACGCGGATCCCCATGAACGAACAGATCATTACCGGTCCCGGCACCTTCGAGATGCCCTTGGTGCACTCGGCATTCACCCCCTTCTACAATCTGTGGGGCCACAATTCTTACTTCCACCGGCAACCGTTCTCGGTGGGCATCCACGAGATCGATGCGACCTCGACGAGCGGCTCGCCCATTGTGGCGACGGAGTTCAAGATGGCCGGGTTCCTGACGCCCGCGTCGGGTCGGGTCTCGCTGGCGGGACAGACCATTCGCTGCGAGATCCCGGAAGGGCAGAAGCTGGTGGTGTTGGAGGGTGGCACGGAACGGGAGCAGTTCGACCGGTACCTGGAGCTGGTCGAGGCACCGGCACCGCCTGTCTGCTCGGTGCAACCCCACTGGCTGCTGCCGGAATACGTGACGTGGGTGGAGCAGAAGGCTGTGGCGGCCAAGACGAAAACCCCGCCGCCGGCCTGCCTGGACGAGGCGAGTGTCCGGGACTTCGTGCGTCGGGTGAAGGCGCTTGGCCTACCGCCTGGCAAGCTGACTATCGACGATGGTTGGCAAGGCGGCGGCACGCCGCGCATCGATGGCTACTGGCATGTGGACACAGCGAAGTTCCCGGATATGCCGGGGCTGGTGCACTGGATCGAAGACGAGGGGTTCGTGCCTTCGCTCTGGCTCGGGCTGCCACGCGTTGGGGGCGGGGCCCCCATTCTCAAGGAGCGTCCAGAGCTGTTCGAGGGACTGGTGGATACCGGTGCCGAGGAGGCCGGACAGGCGCGGGGGATGTACTACCACAAGGCCTCGGACAAGCTGGTCGATTTCTATCGCGAGATCTTCGCCCGCTACATCGCCATGGGCTTCCGTAAGTTCAAGTTGGACTTCTACTATGGGCCGCGCAAGCAGATGGCCGAACTGATCCAGTGCGCCTACGAGGCGATCAAGTCGGTTGACCCCACGGTGGAGGTGGAGAGCCATCATCCGGATGTGTTCTTCTCCCGCTGGGTGGATGCGGTACGGGTGAATGATGTGAATATCCAGAACGGTTGGGATTGGCAGGGGCTGACGTTGGCCCACCTGCGGGTCTGCGAGCTCTGCGCGCCGGACAAGGTAATCAATATCGACCACGCCGGCGGCAATGAACCCAAGGTCTGCGAGCGGGATTTCATTCGTCATCTCAGACTCTTCGATGGCTATACGGATATGCAGCGCTACCCAGTCGTCAGCCTGCTCCCCGACCGGTTCGGTGAGCAAGCTGTGACTGCCCTCCGCGAGTACCTGGAACGCCACACCTGCCGCCTGTGAGTTCGGGAGAGTGGAAGCGGCGTCTCGCCGCTTGTCTTGGACTTGAGGGGGACGGGGCCAGCCCCGAAGCCCCGCCGGGGAGACTGGTCTCTCCGAACCCCTCGATGCGGCTTGGCGGCACGGTCGGCGTTGCCGACTCGTTCCGCCAAGCGACTGCCGCTGCTGGCGCACCGAGGTGGAGATTCATGGCAGGCCAAGAACAGCGGTGCCGCAGAAGGCCGTGGGGGGAGGGGAGGGACGGAGGGGACGGAAGGGACCTGTGCCTTACTCCCGGGAACCACACAGGTCCGATCCGACCGATCCGTCCGCTGGAACGCTCCCTCCCCACACGCCGATCCCAACCAGTCAGACCCCCATTCTGCATTCTCACCCCGCACAGCGGGGCGAGCTTCGCACTCGTCCCCCCTCGGCGGGATTCTGCATTCCTCCCCTGCACTTCCCCCATGGTTTGTCAGACCGCATCGCCTCAACTACCGTATGGCCGGGCGTGAAGATGATGTGGGCCAACCTTTACAGGGGACACTCCATGACGAGTAGCCGCCTCTTCGCCGTGACTGTTCTGCTGTCTGCCGCTTTCTGCACTACCCACACGGTCGCCCAAGGAGTTCACCGGGCCATGACGCTCAGCGAATCGCTGTCTCCCTACACTGGCCCGGTGGTCAAAGGCGTGGACAATTCCACGATCCGCCAGAAGGTCATGGCTGGCTACCAGGGCTGGTTCCTGGCCAAGGGCGATGGCTACAAGCCAGGCTTCGTCCATTGGGGCGGTGTGGATCGGACGCCGCCGCGCTGCACCGTCGATCTCTGGCCCGATCTGACCGAACACGACGAGGACGAGACCTTCCCTACCAATTTCCGCTACCCGGATGGCACCCCGGCTCGGGTGTTCAGTTCCGCCGTGCGGAAGACGGTGAACCGGCATTTCAAGTGGATGGCTGAGTATGGGATCGATGGGGCCTTTGTGCAGCGGTTCGGCAGCTGTGTCAGCAACCAGAAGAACTGGAACTACCAGCGGAGCTGTGCTGTGCTCAATCGCTGTCGGGAAGCGGCGAACCGAAATGGTCGGCTCTATGCGGTGATGTACGATGTGAACTTCGACCGTCGGGCCGTAGATGTGATGAAGGCGGACTGGACGCGCTTGGTCAACGAGATGAAGCTGATGAAGACCCTCGCCTACATGCGTCATCGCGGCGCCCCAGTGGTATCGCTTTGGGGGTACGGCTTCGGGCACCGGAAGTTTGATGCAAAGGCGGCGGAGGAGCTGCTGCAGTTCTTCAAGAAGCCGGAGAATGGCGGCTGCACGATCATGTTGGGGGTGCCCAACGATTGGGCGTCCTGGAAGGACGAGCGGATGACGTTGCTGAAGAAGTACGCCACCATTATCAGTCCCTGGAATGTGGGGCGCTACGGCTCTCCCGAGGGGGCAGAGCAGCACTTCCGCCGCTACTGGCCGAAGGACCTGAAGTTCTGCCAGCAGAACGAGCTCGACTACTATGCCGTGGCCTTCCCCGGCTTCAGCTGGACGAATCTCCAGAAGGGCAACGCCACGCTGGACCAGATTCCCCGGCTGGGTGGGCGCTTCCTCTGGAGCCAATTGGAGGCCGTGAAACGCTACGGCATGGACATGGTCTACGTGGCCATGTTCGACGAAGTGGACGAAGGGACCGCCATCTTCAAGTGCACCAATCAGCCGCCGGTCGGTCGCTTCGCCACCTACGATGGGTTGCCCAGCGACCACTACCTGCGCTTGGCGGGACTGGGCGGACGTCTGCTGCGTGGCGAGGACGTGTCTTTCCCTGTGGTGAAACCCGATCCGGCCCAGCAGACCTACCGCCCGATGTCCCAGTTGGAGTTCTACAAGGCGAAGAGCCTCTTCTCGGCAGAGGCTGTGGCCCGTTGGCAGGGCTGGTTCAAGGGCGTCTCGATTCCCATTCATGCCGAACCCTACAGCCCCTGGGTTCGCGACCTATACAACGCCGATGCCATGGGCATTCAGCCTGCCGACTGGGGGGAACTGCTGGATCGCAAGGAGGCGCTGCCATTGGTGATCGTCGGTGCTGGGCGCGAGGGGTTCAACGAAGGCAAGACGCCGGTGGCGGACATCGTGACCTACGTCCAGAAGCACCTCAGTCGTGGCGGCACGTTGCTGGTGATGGCGGGTGGGGCCTATCCCATGTTCTACCCGGACAAGGGGGCACGGGCAAGGGAGTTCGGTTTCCACCTGGAGATGAGCACGGTTCCGAAAGGCAGCACGGTCGCCTTCGCCAAGGAGCTCGCGCCGGACCTCGCGGCCTGGCAGGTACCCAAAAAGCAGGGCTCGCGGCTCATGCGTGCCAGTCTCTACCCGAAGGCCAAGAGCTACCAGTCCCTCGCTCGCGTGGTCCACGCCGATGGCACGGACGGCGGCGATGCCGTTGCCAGCGTGCAGCCGGGCGGTACGTTGGGTTCCGGGCGCATTGTCTACGTCGCATCCGCTCTGTTGGCGCATCCCGAGCGCGAGCGCGTGCTGGATGCCATTCTGCGTTACGTGCAGGGCACATTGCCCAAGTGATTCGTGGGAGATTCCCGATGAGCAGCAAAGCCTGTTGGTTGCCCCTCTGTATCCTGGTTGGCGCCTTCGTGGCGCCAGCGCGTGAGACGCTATCCCTAAACGGCACGTGGTCGCGGGTTGGCACGCCCAGTCGGGAGTTGCCGGCGGCTGATGCGGAGTGGCAGGACGCGCCCGTGCCCTCCACCATGTCGGGCACCGCGGCCAAGGGCACCCGCTACGCCTGGTATCGGCGGCAGCTATCCATACTTGCGGCATGGCAAGGCCAGCGGGTATTCCTGAAGCTGTGGGGCGCGCGCTATGCGCCCGCCGTGTTCGTGGGTGGCAAGCTGGTCGGGGAGCGCCTGGAAGGCTGGACGCCATTCGAGGTGGAACTGACCAAGTACGCCCGACCGGGGGCAACCGTGGAGCTGGCCGTGCGCTGCCAGGACTGGAGCGCCACCTTCGCGGAGAACTTCCAAGTCCCCGAGGATGCCGACCGCGACCTGCGGCGCAGTTCCGCCATGCGGGGCAAGATCCTGGCACCCATCGGTGGGCACTGGAATCTCATGGGGCTATGGGACGAGGTGGAGCTCCTCGCCCGTCCGCAGGCCTATCTGGATGACGTAGCCATTGATACCTCGGTCCGCCGCAAGACAATGACCGTGAAGGGAGAACTCGTCGGCACACTTGCTGGCGCGACGGTCTCCGGTGTTGTCCTGGACGGCAGGAAGACCGTGCTTACGCTGCCTGCGGCGAAGATTGGCGCCGACGGGGCGTGGTCGCTTCAG
>JABGQJ010000544.1 GCA_018648945.1 Victivallales bacterium | reverse complement strand
CCAAGCTCGCCTTCACCAGTTGCCGACCGCTCTTGCCGACCACTTCGACGCCGCCGAGTCTGCCGTCGCCAGCGGCCACGGCGCGGGTCGGCATGACCCGCACAAAGCTGGTCACGCCAGCCTCGGCCATCACCTGATCAAAGGCAATGGTGGTCAGCACCACATCCGCCGGGCCATCCTCTGGCATGCCCTTCCCTGCCGCCAACTCGCGGGCGCGGGAGAAGCAGTCGCCCGCCGGCAGATCGGTCCGCCAGCAAGCCCCGGTTTCCAGGCCGAGAACGGGGGCCTGTTCCAGCAGGCACGTGCGCCAGCCACGCGCTGCACACGCCTTGGCGGCGGCCAGGCCAGCCCAGGTCGCTCCGAGCACGACAACGTCGCCTTGCCAGAGAACGGTCGAAACGCGCGGTGCCAGGGTGAGGTCAGACATGGTCGCAGATCCCCAAGGGGTTGGTGGTGCAGTACACTCCGGTCGGTTCGTGTGGTACGTTGGTGCATTCCCGGCAATTGGCAAGCCCCACCGTCACCGGATTGTGTGAATGGAAGGCCATCGCATGGCCCCGCTGCGTCTCTTCATCGCCGTCGACCCATCGCCTCCGCTCCGCGTTGCGTTCGCGGCTGCGAGTCGAGAGCTTGCCCCAGCTCTGCGGGGTGTGCGTTGGGTGCGCCCGGAAACGCTGCACCTTACCCTCAAGTTCCTCGGCGATACCCCTGCGGAACGGGTGGCAGAGATCATCTCGGTGTCGCGCGACGCCGTGGCGGGGCTGGGGGAAGGTCACGTCGCCTTCGCCGGGCTGGGCGTATTCCCGAGTCTTCGGCGACCCAGCGTGCTCTGGGCAGGGGTCCGTGGAGGATGCAAGTGGTTGACGGAGGCCGCCACGCGGGTCGATGCCGCGCTGGCGACTCTTGGCTTCCCAGCGGAGACACGCCGCTTCCGACCGCATCTGACGCTTGGCCGCGTCCGGCGAGGAACGCGCGTGCCGGCGGGGCGTCTTGAAGAGGCCATCGCTGCCTTTGCAGAGCACCGATTTGGCACCGCCCCCATTCGCTTCGCCACGCTCTATGCCAGCAGCTTGGCCAAGGAGAGTGCCAGCCACAAACCCCTCGCCAAGCTCCCCTTCACGGTCGCCTAGCCTGGGCAAACCCACGTGCCCCCGTCGTGGCAGAGGACGGTACCCCGCCAACGGAACAGGGGCAACCAGACGCACGCTGGCTCTGGGCCAGGTCTTGGCTCGAAAATCGACCGGGTACACTACCCGACCAAGCGCAACAGTCAATGCCGTTCTTGAAATTCGACAATTGCCACCTATTTATACAAGGGGGCGAGATGGGAAAAACCGAAGTTGAGAGCAGCCGCACCCGAAACGCAACCCCAGGAGCAGTATGCCGCTAACCAACACCAAAATCATCACCGATATCATCAAACAGGCCGCCGCCAAGGCGCGCCAGGAAGTCTCCAACGAGCCCGAATCCGGACTGACCGAGCCGATCACCTGGCCGGTCGACTGCACGGTGGGCCCAGGCTTGGAGGGGGCAATCGCCTGCGAGACGAAGATCGGGTATGTCAATGGTACGCGCGGCGCTCTGATCTACCGGGGGTATGACATCTTCGACCTCTGTGCGGAAACCAGCTACGAGGAGGTCTCCTATCTGCTCCTGCATGGCAACCTGCCGAAGAAGGAAGCCCTGGCCGACTTCTCGAGCCAACTGCAGGAGTTCCGCTTCATTCCCAAGACCCTGCGCCTGATCATGGGCTTCCCCGTGCAGGACATGAACCCCATGGCGGCGCTGCGCATGGGCACGAACCTCATGCGCCAGTACCAGACCGAACGCGACCAGGTCGGCGCGGCCAGCGCCGGAACCAAGGTCATTGCCTCGGACGAGGACACCATCCCGATGGAGAAGAAGAAGGGAGGCGACAAGCGGGCGGCGTTCGAATTCAGCGACCGCAACGCCAACCGCCCCCAGCGTCCCGCCAAGGCCAAGCGCGAGCAATCCGAAGCCCGCGGCCTGGAGTCCTGCTACCATTTGATCGCGGGCGTTGGCACGCTGACTGCCGCGATCGAGCGTGTGCGCATGGGCCACCTTCCCATCGAACCCGATCCCGAGCTCAGCCATGCGGGGAACCTCCTCTACATGATGACCGGCCGCCGCCCCTACCCCGTGGAGGCGCGGATTATGGATATCTGCCTGACGCTCCATGCCGACCACGGGATGAACGCCAGCACCTTCGCGGCGATGGTAGTCGCCTCCACGCTTTCCGACATCTACTTCTCCATCGGCTCCGGGATCGGCGCGCTGAACGGCCCCCTGCACGGCGGCGCGAACGAAGCGGTGATCCACATGCTCAACCAGATTGGGTCAGCAAGGCGCGTGGGATCGTGGTACAAGGAGGCCCGGGCGAACAAGACCAAGATCATGGGCTTCGGCCATCGCGTCTACAAGGCCTACGATCCCCGGGCCCGAGTGCTCGGCCCGTTGGCCGAGTTCCTGGTGGAGCGCAGCGGGCGCAAGGACATGCAGAAGTTGCTCGCGACCGCCAAGGAGCTGGAGAAGCGGGTCATCGCCGTCCTCGGCGAGCGCAAGGGCATCTTCCCCAACGTGGATTTCTACTCCGGGATCGTCTATTCCTGTCTCGGCATTCCGCCCGCGATGTTCACGCCGATCTTCGCGGTCTCCCGCGTGGCCGGCTGGACGGCTCGCGTGCTGGAGTACCTCAAGAACAACCGCATCTTCCGCCCCCGCGGTATTTACGTCGGCGACCTCGACCGCTCCTTCAAGCCGCTGGCCGAGAGGGGCTGATTCCCAACGCAGGCCGGCTACCGGGATTCTCGTGTCGGACACGGGGATCCAGGTAGACGAGTAGCTGGACAAGCGCGGCGTGGAGCACGTCGTCGCTAAGTCCATTGTCCATGTCGTCCATGGTACCGGCACCCCTGGACCGGAACACTGCGCTGCGCTCTGCGGACCGTGCAGCAGGGGAAGCCTGGACATGGCAACAGCTCTGAGGTACCGGCAGCGACCGCCACCGATGCCCAAGCTACCCGCCTACTTCCCGGCTTTGGGGGCCTTTGAGGCCGCAGGAGCGGCAGGGACAACGGGGGCACCGGGAGCGGGGGGCGTTGCCGGCCGGATCGAGGGTTTCTGCGACTGCTTGCCCGAGAACTGCCGGGCTTCCTCCTGCCGTCTCTTGTGCTGCTCCTGCCGGGCCTTGGCGCGGAGCTTCGTGAATTGGTCCGAGACCTCGGCAAGCTCCTTGCGCTTCACTGCAAAGGCGGGATCCACCTCGCCGAACAGCGTGTCCCTCCCATTGACCATCATCTCGTTGGACTTCTTTTTGAGCTCCCGGGCCTGCCGTGCCAACAGGGCTGCCTGTTTGCGCAGCTTCATGGCCTCGGACATGACCGCGTCCATCTTGTCGCCCAATTCGGGATGCTCCTTGCTGATCTTGGCGCGCATCCGGACCAGATCCTGAGCCAGTTGGCGCTGCCGTTTGCTGAGCTTCAAGACCTCACTTGCGTGCTGGCTGGGGGGACGGACCGGCTTGGCCGCTGGTGCCACGACATTCGGCTTGCCGGCGAGGGTCCTCGCAGCGGGCTTCGCTGGTGCAGGCGGGCGGGCTGGCTCGGTCTTTTCCTGCGCGAGGGCGGGCAGAGCGAGGAGGGACGCGGAGAACAGGACGGCGAGGATGTCTCGGTTCATGGGTGCTAGTCTTCCATGCGGATGGGCTGCAGGTATCGGGGCGTACCCAGGAAGATAGTCTGCGGGAAGTTGCCGTGCAACCGGCCTCAACCGGTCCGGCAATCGCCCCACCGGTCACGGCAGGAAGACAGGATGGGATCCTGATTCGCCTCCTGCCAGGCAAGCAGGGCCGCCCGCAGCCTCCGCACGATCCCATCGGCCTCCGCGCGCGGGATCGCGGGGCTGTAGAGCGGGTTGTTAAAGGTGGTCGAACAGGGAGCGGGATCGGGGCTGTTGGCAGGACCCTCGGGCGTGCCGGGAGGCGGGCAACAGCGGCCTTCGGCATCCCGTCGCCAAGAAGCGAGCAGGTCATTCGTCTCTTCAGGGTCGTCGAGCACGTCGAAGAGCTGGGTGCGATCGATGTGTGGGTAGTAGATCATCTTGTAGCGCGCGTCGCGGGCCATGCGCATGCAGTCGCGGTAGGCAGCACAGATGGTGTCGCGGACGGTATCGCGCTGACCCAGGATTACCTCATGCGTGCTGATGCCCTCAACGGTTTCGGGCACGGGCAGATCCAGGAGAGTGAGCAAGGTGGGCAGGAAATCGTAGTGTCCGCAGAGGCATTCGCGGTCATGCCGTTCCCCCTGCGGGATGCCGGGGCCGGCCACGATCAGGGGCACGCGGGCGCTGTGCTCGTAGAGGTTCTCCTTGCCCATCAGCCCGTGGCAACCACAGGCCAGACCGTGATCCGAAGTGAAGACCACGACCGTGTCGTCGGTCATGCCGCGTCGCGCCAAGGCGGCGAGCACGCGCCCGATCCAGTGGTCATGATGGCTGATCATCGCGTAGTAATCGGCCCGGTGGCGGATGATCTCGCTCTGACGGCGGGGGAAGCCCGCCAGGCGTTCGTCGCGGATCAGCATGTCGCCGTTGTCGAAGGGGTGCTCGGGCTGGTAGTTCTCGGGCAAGGGGGGGAGCATGTGATCGTACATGCTCATGAAGGGCTCGGGGCAGACACGTGGGTCGTGCGGCGAATGGAGGGCCACATAGCAGAACCAAGGCTGGTCGTCCGGCGCGCGTTCGACAAACTCGGTGGCCCGCTCGCAGAGTAGTTCGGTACTGTGCCCGGTGACCAACTCGTCCCCATCGTAGTAGGTGAAGGTCTGGCTGGTATAGGGCGCCGCCAGATCGCCGGGGAAGACGAAGTGGGTCTCCTGGTAGCCACGGTCGCGGGGATGCCCATCGTTATGCCATTTGCCCACGTGGCAGCAGTGGTAGCCCTCCGCGTTCAACGCCTGGGGAAGGAGGGTGAGAGAGCCATCGATGGGCCTGCCAAACCAGTCGCAGCCATTGCGCAGCGCCGTGCGCCCGGTGAGCAGTTCGGCCCGCCCCGGCGTACAGACGGGAACCGTCGTGTAGGGGCGCAGAAATACCCCACGCTCGGCCAGGCTGTCCAGGTGGGGCGTGTGGATGTGGGGGTTCCCCAGCGCCCGAATCGTGTCCGGCGTCTGGTCGTCCATGATGAAAAGCAGCACGTTCGGCGGGCGGGACATGAATGGGCTCCCCGTGGTGGATGAGTATGGTACCTGGCAAGCTATCTCCGACGTTGGCACAGTCAACCGCTGGACGCGCGGGCAGGCAGAGCCTAGGTTTCGGGAACGATTCCCAAGAGGTACGCGAGATGTCCCGAAGCTATGCTGCCCCTGCCGTAAGACTGCGCGAAGTGAACGGCGC
>JABGQJ010000543.1 GCA_018648945.1 Victivallales bacterium | reverse complement strand
AGACAAACATACGGAAGAGAATTCTAGCCTCTCTACCCTTGAATCCCAGCTGGTCGCTGGCACATTAATCGACTCGCTCAACTGCGCCAATTCTGGCTCTGGAGAGACACTCTTGCGCCCCTCAGCGGGCCATAGCGAACGAATCGGGGAGTCTATGACCGAAATCGCCCATCCACCAGCCCCGCCCTCTGCACCCCTCAAGAAGTCGCCGGCCTGGCTCCTTTGGGGCATTACTGCGGTAATCATTGCGGGCACGGTCGGTGTCATCGCCTACATCGCGAATCGCCCCAAGCCAACCGTGGCCCCACCGGAGAAGCGACTGGCAAATGTGGCCGTGCAAGAGGTCCGCACCCAACCCTATTCCGAATCGCTGATCCTGCCCGCCCGATTGGAGGCAGACCGCACGGCCCAGATCAGCTGTGAGCTCCCAGGGCGGTTGCAGCGTTGGCTGGTGGCAGAGAGCACCTCGGTGACCCAAGGCCAAGTGCTGGCGGAGATGAATGACGACGACCTGCGAGCCAGACTCGCGGAACTGGAAGCACTGCGCCAGACCGCAGGCAAGCAGATCAAGGTATCTGAACAGGATCTGGAAGTGGCGCGCGCGGCGTTGGAACAGGCCCGGCAGGATGCCAACGGTCTCAAACTGACGCTTGATTCCAGCCAAGCCAACCTCGACTTTGCCCAGAAGGAATCGACCCGCATCATTCCCCTGGCCAAAGCCAAGATTGCCACCGAGGCGGAAGCCGAGCGAGTGGCCAACCAACTGGTCCAGGCCAAGCTGGGTGTGGCCAAGGCCAAGGACGCCATCAAACGCGCCGCCATCACCGTGCGCACCGCACAGGCCAGGCTCGGGCAGAGCGACGCCCTCCTGGCGCTGTCCAAGGTCCGGGTCCAAGAAATTGAGCGGAGCATCGCCTCCCTGCGTATCACCTTGGAGAAGACTAAGATCCGCGCTCCCTTCGCCGGGCGGTTCGAGCAGCACCTGGTCGAGGCGGGCGAGGTCACTGCACCGGGCCAACTCCTCGGTCGGATCTACGACATGTCCTACATGCGCGCGGCCGTCGATGCCCCTGACCGGTACGCGCCATTCCTCCAGGCAGACAGTCCGTTGCTCCAGCAGTACCTCGCCAAGGCGATGCCCGGCACTCGGCAGGAACTCAAAGCCGTGGTGCAGATTCCGGGGCTGCCCAAGCTGACAGGTGGCCGCTACGAGGGGACTGAACTTCCCGCCGAGATCGCCCGCGTGGCGGAGGCCGCGAACAGTGTCAGCCACACCTTCCGAGTGGAGTTGCGCTTCGTCAATCCCGGTGTTGCCTTCCGGGAAGGCATGATCGTGCGCGCGCAGATCGACTTCCTCATCTACGACGAGGCCATCGTGGTTCCCCTTGCCGCCATCCAGGTGGCAGATGTGGGCCCCCGCGCCCTAGTCGTCACCAAGGAAGAGGATGGGCGCCACATTGCCCATGTCCGTGACATCCAGCCGGTTAGCATCCGAAACGACCAAGTGCTCGTGCACAGCGGCCTCAAGAGCGGCGAGGCCCTGATCATCGCCGGCGGCAAGGGAGTGCTCGACGGGGAAGAGGTACGCGTGATCGTAGCCGATGGCGTGGCGGTGAACCGCACCGACGAAGGCAAAGACTCCTTCATTCAGGTCACCCCGGAGACACTTGCCCCCGACGACAGTCCACAGGCCTCCGAGCCAGCCGGCGGAGAGCCCGCGCAATGAACGTCACCGCGTTCTCCATCAAGCACAACGTGGCCGTCATCGTGCTCTGCGTCGGACTGGTTGCCATCGGGCTGTTCTCCTACTTCGCCATGTCGCGGGAGAGCTTCCCGGATGTGGAGTTTCCCCTTGTCATCGTCACGACCAGGCTGGAGGGGGCCAATCCCACCGACGTCGAACAGTCGGTCACCGTTCCCCTGGAGACCGAGTTGGATGGCATCGAAGGGTTGAAGAAGATGCTCAGCGGCTCCTTGGACAGCATGTCCATGATCAGCCTCGAGTTCCATCCCGGCGTCGATAAGGAGATTGCCCTGCGCCGGGTGCGGGATGCGGTGGACCAGGCCAAGCCTGACCTCTCCGCCGAGGCGGAAGAGCCCACCGTCAAGGAGTTCAGCATCTCCAGCCTCCCGGTGGTCATCTACCATCTGGTGGCGGCCGACGGCAATATCTCCCTCTCCGAGCTCGACGAACTCGCCGAGAAGGTGGAGGACGAGATCAAGACCGTGTCCGGCGTGCTGGATGTGGATGTCTTTGGTGCCCGGGAGCGCGAGATCGTCATCGAGATCGATCCCGACCGACTGCATTTCTACCACCTCTCCCTGGCCCAGGTCCAGGGCATCATGCGGGGCACCAACCGCAACGTGTCCGCCGGAACGGCCGACGGGCGCGAAAGCCGGGTGGTCGTGCGCGTACCGGGCGAGTTCCGCAGCCCAGCGGAGATTTACAATCTGGTCATCGCCTCCACGCCGCAGGGCACCCCCGTCTACATGCGGGACGTGGCTTCGGTACGCTACGACTTCGAGGACGAGGAATCCCGCGCCCGCCTCTACGACTTCACCGTCGATGGGCCTGACAGCGCGGGGAACACGTGGACGGAGCCCAACCCCTCCATCAGCCTCCATGTCACCAAACGGGCCGGGGCCAACATCCTCGGCATGTGCCAGGCCATCGACGAGCGCATTTCCCGTCTTTCGCTCCCCGCCGGCATTCGCGTGACCAAAGGCCTGGACATGTCCAAGGACGTGAACATGATGGTCTCAGACCTGGAGAATGGCATCGGCACCAGCCTGGTTCTGGTCCTCGCCGTGATGTTCCTGGGATTGGGGGCCATGAACGCGGTCCTCGTGGCGACGGCCATCCCCTTCTCCATGCTGATGGCCATCATCTTCCTCTACGTGACTGGCGAAACCCTCAACATGATGGTGCTCTTCTCTCTCATTCTCTCCTTGGGGATGCTGGTGGACAACGCCATCGTGATCATCGAGAACATCTACCGCCACTACTCCCTGGGGCTTTCTCGTGCGAAGGCTGCCATCGTGGGCACGCGGGAGGTCATGTGGCCGGTGATCACCTCCACCGCCACCACGGTTGGCGCGTTCTCCCCGCTGCTCTTCTGGCCAGGCCTCATGGGCCAGTTCATGAGTTTCCTGCCCCGGACCGTCATCGTTGTGCTGATCTGCTCGCTCTTCGTGGCATTGGTCATCAACCCTACCCTGGCCGCCATGACCATGCACATCAAGCCCGGCACCAAGACCACGATCGACCCCGAGTCCCACCGCCCCACCTACTGGCTGGTACGGCGCTATCAACCCCTGCTCCAATTCCTCCTTGACCACCGCCGCTGGACCTTGACCACCTCGGTCTGCCTGCTCGTCCTCACCCTCGCGATCTACGGGGCGTTCGGGGCGGGAGTGGAGCTCTTTCCCCCCACCGATCCAGACAACGTGAATTGCAGCATCAGTCCCCCCGAAGGCATCTCGCTGGAGGAGTCCGACCGGCTGTGCAAGGAAATGGAAGCCCGCATGTTCGGCAAGCCGGGCAGCGGCTTTGACAGCCCTGTCCGCAACTTGAAGTTCGGCAGCGTCGTCGTCGGGCTCGCCGGGGTGGGCGGCACGGGTGGCGGCGGCGGCCTGCAGGCGGACAACTCCGGCCCCGTCAAGGTGCAGGTCGAATTCGTGGACCGCGAGTTCCGCACCGAGCCCACTACCGAAACCCTCAAGAAGATGCGCCTGCGACTCGACGGGTTGGACGAGAATGGTCGTCGGGTGGCGCCACCGATGTTCGGCGCCGACTTCGATGTGCTCCAACCCCAGGACGGGCCACCCACCGGCTCGCCCATCTCCGTCGATATCTTCGGCGAGGATCTGAATGAAATGACCCGGGTCATCGGGGACATGAAGCGCCTTATCGCCGCCACCGCGGGCACGGTCAAGCCCACCGACGACGCGGTCACCGCCCAGCCCACCATCGAGTGGATCGTGGACCGGGCAAGAGCGGGCATGCATGGGCTCGACCAGGCCACTGTCGGCAGCGTCATCCAGATTGCGGTCGGGGGGCTCCAGAGCGGGACCTTCGGCCATGGCGACGACGAACAGGACATCAAGCTACGCCTGCCCAGAGAGTACCGCTTTGACCTGGACCGCATGGAGAATCTGACCATCCCCATGCTCGGGGGAAACGCCGTGCCCATCGCCTCCGCCGCCAGTGCTGAACTGGTGCCGGGACCGGTGACCATCAAGCACAACGGCAAACGCCGAGTGCTCAACGCCTCCGCCGACGTCCAGCCCGGTATCCGCGACGATTCCGGTATCCGCCAGGCGTTGCAGGAGCGGGTTGAGGGCTACCAGTTCCCACCGGGCATCAGCCACGAGTTCGGCGGTGCCGCCGAGGAGGAGGCCGAGGCCAAGATCTTCCTGAGCAAGGCGTTCGTGATCGCGATCTTCATCATCCTGATAGTCCTGGTCCTCCAATTCAACTCGGTGTCGATCTCCGCCATCGTCCTCTGCTCCGTCATCATGTCGCTGATGGGCGTGTTCCTCGGCCTGCTGGTCCTGCGCGCCCCCTTCGGTATCATCATGACCGGCATCGGGGTCATTTCCCTGGCGGGCGTGGTAGTCAACAACGCCATTGTCCTGCTCGACGCCATTGCCCAGTTCGAACAGCGCGGACAGACCGCCTACGAGGCAACGGTCAGCGCCTGCATGGTTCGTTTCCGTCCCGTCTTGCTCACCGCCATCACCACCATCCTCGGCCTACTCCCCATGGCCCTCAGGCTGAACTGGGACTTCCGGGCCATGACCATGCAATTCAACACCAAGTCTTCCCAGCTGTGGCAGTCCATGTCCCTGGCCGTCATCTTCGGCCTCCTCGTCGCCACCATCCTCACCCTCGGCATCGTCCCTTCACTCTACATCGAATACGCCAGTCGCCGCGACCGCCGCCGCCAGCGCAGGCAGGAAGCGGGCTACGCCGATTGAGACCATAGTGGCGGCGTTGCCGACTGCATCGAGCCAGGGGCTGCACCGCCAATCCCACGCAAGGTAGTCGTGTGCTCGATGAGCGCGCGAAGCACTTGGCCCCACGCCACGCCCTTGTCCCGAACGGGACAACTGTGCCTTCTCCCCGGCAACGCCATCCCCGGATCGCAGGCTCATCGAGCCAGCGACTACCTCGCCCCAACCATACGAAACCACAGACGAGGGAACCGCGCCCTTCGCCTACTTCCCGGAGAATCCGTGCAGGTACTTGCTGACGGCTGGGGTGTCGAGAGAAACGGTGTACTGGTAGATAGCGGCCTTGCCGGTGCCATCGCCGCCCCAGACGTGGATGTACTGCACGCCTGCGGCGGTATCGACCACACTGCCCACCGGGTTGAAGCCGTCGGACACCCCAAAGCGAGAATGGTACTCGAC
>JABGQJ010000542.1 GCA_018648945.1 Victivallales bacterium | reverse complement strand
CTACCGCTGGACGGGCCGGAAGGAGTTCGCGGAGGCGGCGATCCGCCATATGCGCGCCGCCTGCGAGTATCCGGACTGGCACCCGGTGCACTTCCTTGACGCGGCGGAACTGAGCCACGCGTTGGGACTGGGGTATGACTGGCTGTACGACGAGATGTCCCCCGAGACCCGGGCGATGGTCCGGACGGCCATCGTGGAGAAGGCGTTGCGGCCGGGGCTGGCGGTCTACCGCTGGCAGAAGGGCTGGCACCGGGCGACCAACAACTGGAACCAGGTCTGCAACGGGGGCTTGGCGGTGGGGGCTCTGGCGGTTGCGGACGAGGAGTACGCAGTGTCGGCGATGGTCATGCAGCAGGTGGTGAAGTCTCTGCCGCATTCCCTGGCCAGCTACGCGCCCGATGGCGGTTGGTTCGAGGGGCCAGGCTACTGGCAGTACGCCGCGACCTACCTGAGTCTGGGCCTCGATGCCATGGAGACCGCGCTGGGCACGGTCTTTGAGCTTGACAAGAGTCCGGGGCTGGCCGAGACGGCCCTGTTCCCGATCACCATGGCCGGGCCGACCGGCTATGCGTTCAACTATGCGGATTGCGGCTTCGGCAGGCGCAGCGCCAAGCCCTGCCTCTTCCAGTTTGCTCGGCGCTACAACCTGCCCGGCGTTGCCGACGACGAGCATGCCTATCTGGGAACTGGCAACATGTACCGGGCCCAGCCCGGACATGTGATCTGGTACCTGCCGCCAGCGGGCACGGCAGCCCGCTTGCCGCTCGACAGCTCCTATCGGGCCGAGATCGAGGTGGCCGCCATGCGCTCGGGCTGGCACGACCCGCTGGCCCTCTGGGTCGGCGTCAAAGCGGGGCGCAACTCGGTCCCCCATGCGCATCTGGACGTGGGCAGTTTCGTGCTCGACGCCCTCGGCGAACGTTTCGTCCACGATCTCGGGGCCGACAGCTACCTGCTGCCTGGCTACTTCAGCACCCACTCGGGCAAACGCTGGACCTACTACCGCCTGTCCTCGGACAGCCACAACGTCCCGAAGCTGGGGGACACGCTCCAAGACCCCAAGGCGGGGGGAAAGGTACAGCGACTGGAGACCAACTCCCGCGCGTCGCTCTTCATCGCCGATCTGTCCCCGGTCTATGCCGAGAAGGCGACGTCAGCACGACGTGGTGTCGCCATGCTGGACGGACGGCAGGGCATTGTGCTGCGAGACGAGTTTGTGCTCCGGGGACCGACCCCCTTCCTGTGGGGCATCACGACCCTTGCCGAGGTGGATGTGTCCGATCCCCGCCGAGCCATCCTGACCCGCAACGGCAAGGAGCTTGCTGCCACGCTACTGGCACCCGCTGCGGCCAGCTTCTCCGTCGCCTCTGCCGAGCGCCCCAAACCGGAGAAGCAGAACAAGGGCGGCAAGCGGCTGCAAATCCTGCTGCCGGGGGCTCAGGGCAACGTTCAGGTGGCCGTACAGTTCAGTCCCGTCTATGACACGCCAGCGCCGCTGAAGCCGGGGATCTTCGCTCGCGCCCTGGATGAGTGGCAGCTTCCCCCGGAAGCGACGAACCGGCTGACGGAGGTGCGCCTAGCGGGGGCTCTGCTCGACTCCTTCCGCCCCGACCAGTACGTATATCATGAGGTGGGTCCAGCAGGAGAGGCGTTGCCCGAAGCAACTGCGACCGCTGCCGACGGCAAGCCCGTCCGCATCGTGGCGAGCAGCGCCACCTGTCCCGCCTTGGTCACGATCACGCCCGCAGGTGGTCCCGCGTATCACATTCGCTTCGTGGCTGGAGCCCCGACCAAAGTGGCGTTGGTGGCCAAGGTCCGTGGCATCCAGGTCACCGCCGATGCCGCCGTCCCTGGCTACGGCCCGGCCAACACGCTGGACGACGACCTCGCCACCCGCTGGTCCGCCCAAGGGGACCCTCGAACACTGACCTACGATCTCGGCAAGGCGCGTCGCCTGCGTGAGGTGCGGGTCGCGCACTTCAAGGGCGACGAGCGCAAGGCCACCTTCCAGATCCACCTCTCCGCCGACGGCAAGGCGTGGCAGACGGTCTTCGACGGTGCCAGTTCAGGCCAGAGCAACGGCTACCAACGTCACGACGCCAAGCGACTCGCGGCGCGCTACGTTCAACTGATCTGTCACGGCAATGCGGACTCGGCTTGGAGTAGCATCACCGGCGTGCAGTTCGGCTTCGCCGACTGAGGCGACCCGCCGACGCGCATGGGCCTGCCCTGGACCAATCCGGGATCCCTGTGCCAGCCCCACTGCGTCCACTGGGTCCACTGGGTCCACTGCGTCCACTGCCGGCTACTCGTACCGACCGGTGGATGCGACGCGGGTGACTTCGGCGAGGGAGGTGATGCCCTCAGCGGCGTAGCGCAACCCGTCCTCGAAGAGGGTGGACATGCCGTTCTTGCGGGCGGCCTCACGGATGGCATCGAGGTCACCGCCGTTGACGGCGTGGCGGACGTCGTCCTCGGGGACGATGATCTCGTGGATGGCCTTGCGCCCACGATAGCCCATCTGGCGACACTGGTCGCAGCCAACGGGCTCGGCGAAATCGCCATCGAGGAGGCCGAGCCGTTCCAGGATACCGGCGGGCAGCAGATCGAGCTTGGGCTTGGCCGGGCGCTTGCAGGCCGGGCAGAGACGGCGCACCAGTCGCTGGGAGATCACCCCGCGCACGCTCTGGTTGATGAGGAACGGCTCCACTCCCATGTCCAGGAGCCGTTTGAACGCGCCGGGGGCCGTGGCGGCATGGAGCTGAGTCATCACAAGGTGGCCAGTCAGGGCCATCTGGACGGACATCTGGGCGGTCTCCAAATCGCGGATTTCGCCGATCATGATGACGTCCGGGTCCTGGCGCAAGATCGAACGGGCCGCGCGGGAGAAGGTGACGCCAGCGGCGGGACGGACCGCAGTCTGGGACACGCCGGGGAGGTCGTATTCCACCGGGTCCTCAACAGAGAACACCGCGCAGTGCTCCCGGTCCAGGCTCATCAGCATGGCGTACATGAGCGTGGTCTTGCCCGAGCCCGTGGGGCCGGTACTGAGGACGACGCCATTGGGTAGCTGACACAGCTTCTGGATGGCGTTGAGGGTGCTCTCGTGCAACCCCATGCCGTCGAGCGCCAGGACTACCCCGGAGCGGTCGAGGAGGCGCATGGTGATCCGCTCGCCATGAATGGTCGGCAAGGCACTGACCCGCAGATCCAGGCGCTTGTCCTTCAGGTCGATGAAGATCCTGCCGTCCTGGGGGCGGTCGGCAATGTCGGTGTTCAGGGCGGACATGGTCTTGAGCCGTTGAATGAGCTCCACCCCCTCCTTGGCGGGTACATCGGGCTGGCGCTGGAGCACGCCATCGATGCGCAGACGGATCTCCAGATACCCCTCGGTAGGCTGTAGGTGAATGTCGCTGGCCCGGCTCTCGTAGGCCAGGAGGATGAGGTCGGATGCGCGGCGGGTGCTTTCGGTTTCGTTCGCTGTCATGATCGGGGCTCCTTTCGGCAAGATGAGATGCTACTGGGAAGTGCGGGGCTGTCTGGGATAGTGGACAGAGTGGACAGAGTGGACGGAGTGGACGCAGTGGACCAAGTGAGTGGGCATGCTCGACATTCCATCATTCCACCCCTTCGGCTTCGCTCAGGGCCTTCGGCATTCCATTACTCCATCATTCCATCACTCCATCATTCCATCACTCCATCATTCCGGGCTAGGCGGACGTACGGAGTTCACGTTGCAGGTTGCGGCTGAGGCGTTCGCGGGCGCATTCCCGCTCGCGAACGCGGACCCAATCGAGCAGGGCCTGGCGGCGGAAGCGGACACGTCCGGCCAGCTCAAACCAGGGCAGGTCGTCCAGCACCTCGGCCAATTCGTCGGCTTCGAGGCGGAGGAGGTCGGCGGCTTCCTCCAGAGTCAGGATCTCGCGTTTCTTGGCCATGCCCAGATCCAGGCGAACGCGCTGCTGCACGCGCAGCAGAGCGTCTGCGGGCGGGGTGTCGCTGCCCAGTTCGGCGAGGCCGCGCTCGCTGGCCTTCAGCGACGCCAGGAGCCGCCGGCAATCCGGGCATTCGCCCAGATGGCGGGCGGTTTCGGGAGCCATCTCGCCATCCAGGGAATCGAGTAGGGAGTTGGGGTCTTGGGTACAGCTCATGACGGGATTCCATCGGCTTCGGCCAGCAGTTCCGCGAGACGGAGGCGGCCACGGTGAATCAGGGTCTTCACGGTGTTGATCGGGCACCCCAGCACCTCGGCGATCTCCGCGTACGAGAGTTCCTTGAGGGCGTAGAAGGTCACTGCCTCCCGCTGGGCGTCGGGCAACTTGCCCATTGCCGCCAGGGTCAGGTCCAGGCGTTCCCGCCGCTGGAGGTGTTGGCGGGGGGAGTCAAGAACGGGGGCTTCCAGCACCAGGAAGCCAGTCTCGGTGGCGATCCTCTGCCGCCGCCTGCGGCGATCCAGCCAGTCCAGGCAGCGGTGACGGCAAATACCCAGGAGCCAGGCTCGGAAATGCCCGCGGGGCTCGTAGCGCTCCGCACCATTGGCGACGGCCAGGAAGGTCTCCTGCAGAAGATCCTCGGCCGCCGAGGCATCGCGCAATGTCATCCGTGCATAGTTGAAGACCAGGCGGTGGTAGCGCGCAAAGAGGGCGGCAAAGGCATCCCCTTCGCCCTCTCGGTAGCGCCGGACCAGATTGTCGTCTTCGGCTGACATGGGAAACGTCACAGTCTCCAGATTGCAGGCTTCTACACCTACTATCGGGCCTCGACGGCGATTGTTTCAACCAGAGGGCAAATTTCCCGTCTCGACACAGGCCTAGAGTGGCGGCCACACAGGCGCGGTATGTATTCCGTATGACAAGGCGCGAAGCCGAAGAGCCAGCCACTGCAACCCCCTGATCGCAGACAGCCCCAAGAACCTCGCGTCCAGCGCCAGGCCTGACACTTCCTCGACACGCCTGCGTCCAGCTTGTGCGCGACCCACTGGTCCTGCACACACTAGCGGCTTCCATGACGATGTGCATGAGCGCGTCAGACTAGGGTGCGGCGGTTTCCGGCTCAAGCCGGAGATCATCCAGGTAGGCTTCAGCTGGTGTGCCGGAGAAGCTGTGCAGCCAGATTCTGCCGTAGCGCGTCTTGCCTGTAGTGCGGAACCGCCGGGTGAATGGCACCCACTTCCTCTCTGGCGTCTCCCCGACGGTGAGGAAACTCTGGCGCCGCTCGGGCGACGTCCGTTGCAGGCGCTCGCTGCGCCGACCCAGAAGCTGGACGTACACGCCAACGCCACCGCCCGACATGGCGCACACATTGCCACGCAGGACGTAGTTGGCGTCGGGTCTGAGCACGAAGCGGTCGGACAGGGCGTCCGATCCCTTGGTGGTTGACGTGTCGACGATGTGCAAGCACGCGTTGCCGGTGGCGG
>JABGQJ010000541.1 GCA_018648945.1 Victivallales bacterium | reverse complement strand
CGGGGGAAATGTCGTTGCGAACGATGACGCCAGCGGGGGATTCGAAGGTGACGCTGCCGTTCAGATTCAACTGTGCGCCGTTGAAGCGATAGGTACCATTGGGGTAGTGGACGGGTCGGCCCGTGGCGTGGGCCTGGACGAGCGCGTCCGTGCTGTCCTTCTCGCCTGTCGGGTCGGCCCCGAAGTCCAGTACGTTGGCGGTCCGAGGCATGAGTTGGCATCCCGAGAGCAGAAGGAGGAGGGGGAGGGCAAGGCTGGACCGCATTCGTGGCTCCATTGGTGGCAGCGCAGGGCTTACGTGGCAGCGCAGGGCTTACGGAGACGGTAGTGCGAACTCGGGGCGATGCCAGCTTGGCGCGGGCACAAAGAAAACGCCCCGCAGATGGAATGTCTGCGGGGCGTCGAACCCATTGGAATCACTGGCGGCGCAAACCGCCAGTGTCTCACATGGTGCTTAGAGGATGTCGCCGAGGGTCTTCATGAGATCAAAGCGCTTCATGGCGTCGGTCTCGGCCTCGATGAACAGCCCGTCGGCTTCGTCCGGGGCGGTCTTGTACAGGGAGGTGTAGCGACGTTCGCTCTTGAGGAACTCCTGGAACGTGCCATCCGGATCCTTGCTCTCGAAGTTGAGCTTCTTGCCAGGCTCGGACTCGGGGTTGTAGCGGTACAGGGGATAGTAGCCGCTTTGGACCGCCAGCTTCATCTCTTCCTGGCTGCACATCATGTCGATGCCGTGGTTGATGCACGGAGCGTAGGCGAGGATGATGGACGGGCCGTCGTAGGCTTCCGCTTCCTGGAAGGCCTTGAGCGTCTGGTTGCGGTTGGCACCCATGGAGATGGACGCGACGTAGATGTGGCCGTAGCTCATCATCATCAGGCCCAGGTTCTTCTTGCCCATGCGCATGCCGGCGTTGGCGAACTTGGCGACAGCGCCGATCGGGGTGGCCTTGGAGGCCTGGCCGCCCGTGTTGGAGTAGACCTCGGTGTCCATGACCAGAACGTTGACGTTTTTGCCGCTGGCGAGGACGTGATCCAGGCCGCCGTAGCCGATGTCGTAGGCCCAGCCGTCACCACCGAAGATCCAGACGGACTTGTCGACAAAGTAGTCGGAGAGTTCGAGGATCTTGTCGAGGCTGCACTTGGTGCAGTCGCAAACGTTGCCGGCGAGAGCTGCTTCGAGGAGGGGCTTCACGGCGCGCTGGGCGGCGATAGCGTCGGCGCCCTTGCCGTCCCACAGGCTCATGCAGGTCTCGATCGCGGCCTTCAGGTCGGCGTTGAGATCGCAGGAAAGGACCTTCTCGACCGCGTCCTTGAGGAGCGCGCGGTTGCTTTCCACGGCCAGGCGGAAGCCCATGCCGTATTCGGCGTTGTCCTCGAAGAGGCTGTTGCCCCAGGTCGGGCCGTAGCCTTCGCGGCTGGTGCAGTAGGGGATCGCCGGAAAGGTGCCGCCGTAGATGGACGAGCAACCGGTGGCGTTGGCGATGATCATGCGTTCGCCGAAGAGCTGGGTGGCCAGCTTGACGTAGGGAGTCTCGCCACAGCCGGCGCAAGCACCGGAGAACTCGAACAGGGGCTTCAGGAACTGGGAACCCTTGACGGTGGTGGGCTTGGCACTGCCGAGAACATTCTCCGGCAAGGCGTCGAAGAACTCGGCGTTCTCGCGTTCGCCCAGGGCGCGCTCAGCGTCGAGCGTGCTGATCTCGAGCGCTGCCTTGGGGCAGGTCTTAATGCAGACGCCGCAACCGGTGCAGTCTTCGATGTAGACTTGGAGCTTGTACTTCAGATCCGCGTCCTTCTTGCTGCGGTTGTCCTCGGCCTTGAAGGTCTCGGGGGCGCCGGCCAGCTCGGCGGGATCGATCTGCTTGGCGCGGATCACGGCGTGGGGGCAGGCCATGACGCACTGGTTGCACTGGATGCAGTCTTCGGGAATCCAGTGGGGCACGCGGGGCGCGATGCCGCGCTTCTCGAGGCAGCTCGTGCCGCTCGGGATGATGCCGTCGAAGGACATCTGGCTGACGGGCACGCTGTCGCCCTTGAGGTGCATCAGGGGCTCGATGATGTTCTTGGCGAAGTCGGAGGCGTCATCGGCGATGAGCTGGGGCGGCACGAAGCAAGCCACCCCGTCGAGGCTCGCGGGGATCGCGACCGTCTCGATGGCGGCGGCGGAGGCGTCAATGGCCTTCCAGTTCATCTCGACGATGTCCATGCCCTTCTTGGCAAAGGACTTCTCGGCGGCCTTCTTGATCAGCTTGAGGGCCTCGTCCTGGGGCAGGATCTCGCTGAGGGCGAAGAAGGCGGTCTGCATGACCGTGTTGATACGGCCACCGAGACCGACTTGCTCGGCGATCTTGAGCGCGTCGACGCAGTAGAAGCGGATCTTCTTGGCGATGATCGTTTCCTGCATGTCGCGGGTCAGCGTCCCGAAGATATCGGCGGCGGTATGCTCGGAGTTGAGCAGGAAGATGCCACCGTCAGCGATGCCGTCGAGCATGTCGAAGCGACCGATGTAGGCCGGGTTGTGGCAGGCCACGAAGTCGGGCTTGTGGATCAGGTAGGGGCTCTGGATCTTCTCTTTGCCAAAGCGCAGGTGGCTGATGGTGATGCCGCCGGACTTCTTGGAGTCGTAGACGAAGTAGCCCTGCGCGAACATGTCGGTGTTGTCGCCGATGATCTTGATGGAGTTCTTGTTGGCGCCGACGGTACCGTCGGAACCCAGACCCCAGAACATGCAGCGGGTGGTGCCTTCCGGCTCGGTGTCGATGGTCTCGCCGAGGGAGATGGAAAGGTTGGTCACGTCGTCGTTGATACCGACGGTGAAGCCATGCCAGCCATCGTCCTCGATGTGGTCGAAGACGGCCTTGACCATGGTCGGGGTGAACTCCTTGGAGGAGAGTCCGTAGCGACCACCAGTGATGGCGATGTCCTTGCCCTTGAGAGCGGCGCAGACGTCGACGTAGAGGGGCTCGCCGAGGGCACCGGGCTCCTTGGTGCGGTCGAGGACGCCGATCTTCTTCACGGTCGCCGGGATGGCATCCACGAACGCTTCGAGGGAGAAGGGACGGTAGAGATGGACGACGATGGCGCCGACCTTCTCGCCCTTGGCGACGAGGTAGTTGACGGTCTCTTCGATGGTCTCGCAGGCACTGCCCATGGCAATGACGATCTTCTCGGCATCGGCGGCGCCAATGTACTCGAAGAGCTTGTAGCTGCGGCCGATCTTCTCGCCGACCTTGTCCATCCACTTCTGGACGATGCCGGGGACGGCGTCGTAGTACTTGTTGACGGTCTCGCGGCCCTGGAAGTAGACGTCGGGATTCTGGGCGCCGACCTTGATGGAATGGGTCTCGGGGCGCATGGCGCGCTCGCGGAACTTCTCGACATCACCCATGTCGAGCAGTTCGCCCATGGTGTCGTAGTCGATCATCTCGATCTTCTGGATCTCGTGGGAGGTCCGGAAACCATCGAAGAAGTTGAGGAAGGGCACGGAGGCATCGAGGGTGGCGAGATGGCTGACCAGGCCGAGGTCCATGGTCTGTTGGATGGAACTGGCGGCCATCAGCGCGAAACCGGTCTGGCGGACGCCCATCACGTCGGAGTGGTCGCCGAAGATGGAGAGGGACTGGACGGCCAGCGAGCGGGCGGACACGTGGAAGACCGTGGGGAGCATTTCGCCCGCGATCTTGTACATGTTCGGGACCATCAGGAGAAGGCCCTGGGAGGCGGTGAAGGTGGTGGTCAGAGCGCCAGCGCTCAGGCAACCATGCACGGCACCGGCGGCACCGCCTTCGGACTGCATTTCTACCACGTTCAGCTCACGGCCGAACACGTTCTTCTGGCCCACGGAGGCCCAGGTGTCGGCGTATTCGCCCATGGTCGAGGAGGGGGTGATCGGGTAGATCGCCGCAACGTCACTGAATGCGTACGCTACGTGCGCCGCTGCGAAGTTGCCGTCGATCGACATCATTTTGCCAGCCATGAGAAGCTCCTTTCGGCTTGAAACAAGAGAGTCGTGAAACGATGACTTTGGGAAGCCAATTCTCGGTGCCGCGCGACGTTGGCAGCCTGGGGCGCTGGACCTCTTCCATTGTCGATTTCGGGAAAACTCCGCAATCGACTATGCCGCACGACATTCCGCACAATAATAGACAGCCTGGTTTCGCACAGGCATGACAGGAGGTGTAATGTATGGCAAGGCAGACGCTTTGCAAGCACAAAGGGGGCGTCAGGATGGACCGTTGCGTTTGGGGTGCTGGAGGTTCCGTGCGTGGAGGAATGCGCAGTGTTTGGCAAGGCTGGCAAGAGAATCGTCGGGAGCGTTCTGGGGTTTCTTGTCCCGGACGCCTGCCCGGTTTGCGCGCGGGCCATGCCGGAGCCGGGCGGCGACCTTTGCGCGGGCTGTGCGGTGTCGTTGCGGGAGTTGCCTTCGCCGCGCTGCAGCCAGTGCGGCGGCGCGGCGGACAGTGCGCTCGCGGTCTGCGGGGAGTGCCTTCAGACGGGGGCGCGACCGTGGCGCCACGCGGTCTCCGTGTTCGCCTATGGCGGCACGGTCCGGGACATGGTCCACCGGCTCAAGTATGGGAAGCAACCGTACCTTGCCGGTTTCCTGGGACGGCGCATGGCGCGAGCGTGGCAGGCCCATGGCACAGGGATTCCCGAGGTGGTCGTGCCCGTGCCCCTGCATCTGTGGCGCCGCCTGCGGCGCGGCTACAACCAGGCTGGCCTGCTTGCCGAACAGGTGGCGCAAGCCATTGATGTACCAGTGGTTCCAGCCCTGGTTCGGGCTCGGGCCACGAGGCGCCAGGCACTACTTGATATCGACAGTCGGAAAGCTAATGTGAAGGGTGTATTCGCCCCCCGACCCAGATGGTCGGTTGCCGGGCGACACGTTCTCCTGTTGGATGACGTACTGACCACTGGTCACACTCTTGGCGAGGCCGCGAGGACGTTGTGTGAAGCTGGTGCGCTGGCAGTCAGCGTTCTAACCGCAGCCCGGGGATGAGCAAAACCGATGCCTCTCTTCAGAAAGACCAAATACTCGACCCTCCGCACAGCTGGGCGGAGCGATATTCCGGCGGGGCTGTGGAAGAAGTGCAAAGGCTGCGGTGGCGTGGTCTACGCTTCGAAGCTGGCGGAGAATGGCCAGGTCTGCCCCCTCTGTGGCTTCCACTACCCACTCACTGCCGAAGAGCGCATCGCGTTGCTGACCGACGAGTGCAGCTTCGTGGAGCAGGACGCCGAGTTGGGCTCAGGCGATCCGCTTGAGTTCGAGGCGGCCGGGGTCACGTACAAGAAGAAATACAGCGATGCGGTGGAGAAGACCGGCGTGAAATCCGCGATCCGCTGCGGTCTGGCGACGCTGGATGCCCAGGCCTACGCCCTCGGCGTCATGGATTTTCGCTTCATGGGCGGGAGCATGGG
>JABGQJ010000540.1 GCA_018648945.1 Victivallales bacterium | reverse complement strand
GGTCCGTGAGCGAGATAGGCTGGCGGATCATCCGCCGTGAGGTGGCTGATCGGCGACGCATCGTGCATGGCCTTCTCCAGCTCCTCGGTTATCCTGACCGGCCCGGTCCCGGCAAGGCCGAACAGCGGGCGGAGGGCGGGATGCGGGGTCAGCGACTTCACGCCAAACCACTTCGCAAGGGTGGGCGTATGGACAGTGGTCGGCCCGTTGTTTGGCGCCAGCACCTGTAGTCGGGACGATTCCCGCAGTATCGGGTCGTCACTGTCCGGCTGCGCCAGATCGGGGTGGAATCCCAGCCACATGAGCATCATTCCACCAGCAGAGCCGCCGGTGGCGGCGAATCGGTCCTTGACCAGGTTGTATTGCTTTGCGTTGGCGCGCAGGAACTGGACGGCGCGGGCTCCGTCGAGCATGGGGGCCGGATAGGGGTTCTTGCCGCCTTCGGTGAGGCGATAGTTGATGGCAGCGACAGAGATGCCTGCATCGAGCATGCTTTTGATAAGGTGGGCGTTGCGGTGGTAGCTCCTCTTGTCCCCACCCATGAAGCCGCCGCCATGGATGCAGATCAGCAGGGGCGTGGGTTTCGCCGATTCGGCCAGCCATAGGTCCAAGCGGTTGCGGGCGTGGGAGCCATAGACCACGTCCGCATGGGTCGGGGCGATCACGGCGGGGCGTTTGGCCCGTCCCTGGCTACGGGCGGGGAGCACCATGGCGGCAAGCGCAAGGCAGGCGATGAACCGAGTGCAGGTCTTCATCTTGCGGTCTCCATCGGGTGGGATGGGCTAAGATAGCACGTTACATCAGGGAACGGGGATCCACGTCGGCGTGGATCTCCACGCCCTTGTAGCCTTTGATGCCGACGATGAGGGGGCGGAGAAGACGGACGAGTTGGACCACGTTACCCCCCCGGAGGGTAAGCTGGAAACGGAACTTGCCGCGAATCTTGGCGACCGGCGCGGGCATGGGCCCCATGGGCTGGACTTCCGGTGGCAGCAGCGGCAGGAGTTTCTCCGAGAACTCGGTGGCGACTTCGCTGACGCGCTCCTCGTCCTCGCCCCGGAAGTGGAGCAGAATCATGTGGGTCGCAGGCGGGAACTCGAGGATCTTGCGGGCCTGCATCTCCTCCTGATAGAACCCCTTGAAGTCGTGCTCCATGGCAAACTGGATGGCGGGATGGAAGGGAGTGTAGGTCTGAACGATGACGCGGCCGGGTCGGTCCCCGCGCCCGGCCCGGCCCGCGACCTGGGTGAGGAGCTGGAAGGTGCGCTCCCCGGCCCGGAAGTCGGGCAGATGCAGCCCAAGATCAGCGAAGATGATGCCGACCAAGGTGACGTTGGGGAAGTGCAGTCCCTTGGCGATCATCTGGGTACCGATCAGGATGTTGATGCGCCCGGCGCCGAATTCGGCCAGGGTCTTCTGGTAGGCGCGCTTGGTGGTCATGGTATCGGAGTCCATGCGCGCGACCTTGGCGCGAGGGAAGGCACCATTGGCGGCGGCCTCGATCTTCTCCGTGCCGAGCCCGGTGTAGCGGACCTCCTGGTTGCCGCACTGGGGGCAGATCTCGGGGGCGGGCAGGAGGCTCCCACAGAGGTGGCAGACAAGCATCTGGTCGCGACGATGGTAGGTGTAGCTGATGGAGCAATCATCGCAGCCCGCGACATAGCCGCAGTCGGAACAGAGAAACTGGGTAGCGTACCCGCGGCGATTGAGGAAGAAAATGGTCTGCTCGCCGTTGCTCAGCCGTTCCTTCACCAGGTCCTCCAGGCGGCGACTGAAGATCTGCGCCCCGCCGCGCAACGATGCCTCCGCCGCCATATCGACCACTTCCATGAGCGGCATGCGCTGGTCGTCCACGCGCTCGGGAAGCTCCGTGAGCGTGTACTTCTTCAGCTCGCAATTGTAGTAGGATTCGAGGGCCGGGGTGGCGGTGCCAAGGACGACGGTCGCCTTCTCCATACGCCCGCGGACCACCGCCACATCACGGGCGTTGTAGCGGGGGATCTCGTCCTGCTTGTAGGTGTTCTCATGCTCCTCGTCGACCACGATCAGACCCAAGTGGCGGAACGGGGCGAAGAGGGCGGAACGGGCACCGACCACGATGCGGGTGCGCCCCTCGTTGATCTTGGTCCACTCATCGAAACGCTCGCCATCGCTGAGGCCACTGTGGAGCACGCTGACCTCCTCGCCGAAACGGGCGCGGAAACGTCCGCAGGTCTGCGGGGTGAGGGCGATCTCGGGTACCAGGACGATGGCTTCGAGACCCTTGGCCAGGCAGTGGTCGATGGCTTGCAGGTAGACCTCGGTCTTGCCGCTGCCGGTGACGCCGTGCAGGAGGACGGTATTGCCCTCCCCCGCATCGACGCCATTGATGATCGTGGCCAGAGCCTCGGCTTGGTGGCGGGTCAGGTCCAGGGGCTTGGTGGGAAGAATGATGTCCTCCTTGAAGGGATCGCGTCCCACCACCCGCTTCTCCAGCGTGATCCAGCCCTTCTCCGCCAGCTTCTTCACCACGCTCGGCCCCACCGCCGCCGCCTCGCGCAGTTCGCTCGCGGGGACCGAGCCGAGACGGGTAAGCGTCTCGAGAGTGTGGCGCTGCTTCTTGGTCAGCTTCCCCAGCTCCGGTCCCGTGTGTTCGGCCTTGGCCGCAAGACAGGCGAACTGCTCCTCACGGTGTTTGATCTTGCCCCCGCGCACGGCCGCCGGCAGCATGGCGCGCACCGCCCCCTCGATGGCGCAACAGTAGTACTCGCTGATCCACTGGGCCAGACGCAGGAGGGAGGGGGGGATCTGCGCACGGCCCCCGGTCACCGACTCGATGGCCTTGAGATTAGGGAAGCGGCTCTTCTCCTTGAGCCCGACCACGTAGGCCGAGCGGCTGCCGCCATTGCCGAAGGGGACCATGACCCGGACGCCGGGACGCACCTGCCCCGCCAGTTTCGGCGGTATGAGGTAGTCGAATTCCCGGTCCAACATTAGATCGATGACAACGCGTGCAACAGCCATTCCGCAATGTAGCGCGTCGCGCACCCGCCAGCCTTGCGCCAAGGCAAAGAACGCCAGCCCACCCTGGCCGTCGAAGGCCAGGCACATCGGCAAGTGACTCGGGTCGGCAACAGGTGGCCGGGGGAAGGGGACCTAAAGGACCCAAGCGACCAAAGCGACGGGGGAAGTCACATACAAGAGGCGGCAGCCCTGATCCGGGGCCAGCCGCAACGCAGGTGTTCCACCGTATGATCCAGCTGGGCTTTGGTCCAGATCCCCTCTCCTCGTCCCTCCTCCCCTTGCCGTCGGGGATCAAGGGATCTACATTCGTTCTGGGTATCCCGCTTGCGGCTCCGCTCAGGACGACGAGGGCGAGGCAACGCCCTGACGACCAAAGGAGATAGGCAGCCATGAGACGCTTTTGGGGATTGATCGTCGGGGTCGCGTTTCTGGCGCTGCCAGTCTTTGCTCAGGACGGGGTGCTGGAGCTCAAGGGCCTCGGGGCGGGTGGGAAGAAGCCGTACCAAGGCGGCAAGGTCGAGTTCCTGGACGTGGCGATCGCGGATCAGGTGGTCCACCTGGCCACGCCGGAGACGATCCCGTTGCGCCTGAGCATCCGCTACAAGGTCCTTGAGACTGCGCCGGTCTTGCTCAACTCACGCATGGGCACGGAATTCTGGCGCCTCTACCAGTATGGCGGGGGCGGCATGTCCGAGCTGCATACGCGGGAACGAATCGACCTCTCAACGTTAGGGGAAGCGACCACTGCGGTCCAGACTGCCAGTCTCGAGCGCAAGGCCACGCGCCTCGCCAAGGGGATGGCCGGCATCCGGGGACACCATTACTTCCTGGTGGATCAAGCCGATGGGCAGTGGCTTGATGTGGTCCGGGCACCACCGTTCTTCAACCGCCCCGAGTTGGCGCGGAAGCTGGTCTTTACCCTCGCCAATCTGACCTCCTTCTCTCTTGCCATCCCCACTGTCGAGTCTACCTGGACGCCTGCTGGCCCCCTCCGGGTCAAGTTGGTCCTGACCGATGCCGATGGCGACGCGTTGCCGGTAGTCACGCCCGACGCCACGGTGCGCGCTGGCACGTGGACGGCGCGGTTGCGGCCGGAGATGGACGATCTCAATTCGCCCACCGGTTGGTTGGTCGGGTCACTGCCGGGAACGGCCGTGCCCGAGCAGCTTGATATCCGCCTGCGGGTGAGCGCCATGACGCCCACCGGGCCGGTGAAGCGGGACGTGAGCCGGGGGGTCAGGAGGGGCGAGGGACAGACGACAGCCTCGGCGCTGGCTGCCGCCGCCGGCCTGCCGGCGTTCCCGCGGACGGCCGACGGTATCGTCCGCGAAACGCGGGCCATCTGGGTCAATCCCAGGTCATTCCAGACAAAGGATGATATCGACGCGCTGGTGGAACGCACGGCGGCAGCGGGGCTGAACATGATCGTCGCGGACATCTTCGTGCGCTCCATCTTCCTGGCGCAAAGTGATCTGCACCCGATGTACGACAAGGTGGAGGCGGGCCTCGACCCTTTGGGTCGCCTGATCGAGAAGGCACACGAGAAGGGCATCGAGGTCCACCCGTGGTTCTGCGTCACCTATCGCGACCCGAAGTTCCGCCGGTTCCTGCCCGGCGTGGATCTCGTCGACCGCAAGGGCGTGGTGGCCAAGTTGGCGGTCGATGTCCACCGGCCGGAATACCGCGACTTCATCGTCGGGCTCATGGTGGATGTGGCCAAGAGGTATCCTGTGGACGGCATCCACCTGGACTACATTCGCGCGATGAAGCAGTGCTACTGCAGCAAATGCAGGGCAGAGTTCGACCAACAGTTCGGCAAGCCGCTGACCGAGGCCAGCGACGACGACTGGGTGGTGTGGCAGCGGCAGGCGGTGGGCGACATTGTGCGCCGGACGGCGGAGGGCATGCGCCAGGCACGACCCAAAGCCAAGCTGTCCGCCGCCGTCTTCTCCGACCTGCGTCCTGGCGCGGCCGGCGCGCTCCAGGGGCAAGACCCCGCCGACTGGGCGGCCAAGGGCTGGCTCGATCTGGTGATTCCCATGGATTACAGCATGGACTCGCTCAGTGTCAGAGCCATCGAACAAGGCTTCCTCGCGGTTCTCGACGACGACACCAAGCTGGTGACCGGCCTGTCGCTCTATACGCGAAACGGAGCCCAGGTGTCGTCCCGCTCGCGCGACTTGGTGGGCCAGCAGATCCGGCTGGTCCGTCGCCTGGGGATTCACGGCTACTGCCTGTTCGAATTCACGCACCTCGACGACGCGCTCCTGGAATCGCTCAAGGCCGAGCACAACCGCGAGCGCGCCGTCCCCTACTTCCGGTAGGAGGGGGCGGGGGAGGACTACGGGACACGCGGAAAGCGCGAAAGGGAAGCTTCGCATCGCAGACGGCACCCGACGTCTACCGTCATCGCTTGG
>JABGQJ010000054.1 GCA_018648945.1 Victivallales bacterium | reverse complement strand
GTTCCGGTGCGTGCTGACAATCCCTGTGGCGTCGCCCAAAGGGCATCTGCCGATTGGTGTTGTGGCGCATGGAACGGCGGCTGAGACGAGTCTGCGGTAGAAGGACGAAGGCGTTGACCTGTGGTGTGCCCCAGAGCTCGGCTGGCCTGTAGGGTTGGACGCCCGCTCCCTTCTCATCGCGGGCCACACCGTTGGGAGAGAAAGAAGATGCCGGCTGGAAGCCAGCGCTCCCGGCTGTCCCCGTTCCTCCCGCACCGGTGGAAGAGATGGGGGGAGGGACCGGAGCAGCGATGCTCCGGCCACGTGGGAGCGGGGAGGAGCATGTCGTCGTATGACATGTTTTGGCGCGTTGTGACAGGGAGACGTCAGGGGGTGTTTGGGAGACCTATGTGAGACCTCCCAGTACGGTCGGTGAGTCCGCGGCCCCCTTCCAGGTCTACTGCTCTTTCCGTCCCTGTCTCCGTCGTCAAGGCCCGGGCGTGTGAGGCGACTCCCGGCACTGTCTGGATTGCCGAATCGTTCCCGAAGGCGGTCGTGATCAGTCGGCAGGCAGGAAGCGGAAGCGTTCCAGGTTGCAGACGCCGCTGCTTCCCTCCATCACCAGGTAGAGGAGATGGGTGCCGCCAAGGCCGGTCAGCGTGGTCTGTTGGGGCTTGTAGGTGTAGAAGCTGCCGGTGCTCTGCCAGATGAAGGTGCCGACGATGGGGCCGTCCTTGCGGTCGAGGCGGATGGTGGTCTTTTGCTTGGCGTATTTGGGGTCGATGCCAACCACAGCTTCGATGGTGGGGTAGGTGCCTTCCTTCCCGAAGGTGAAGGGTCCGAAGACGACATAGTCGCCTTTCTCGCAGTGGCCGATGCGTCCTTCGGCATCGAGTTTCACGTTGTGCAGTTCGCGGGCGTCGCCGGAGCGGAGCCAGCCGTCGGGCGTGGACTTGAGGGGATGTGCGGGCTCGATGACGACGAAGCGGCGGGTGGCGGTCTCGCCGAGTTGGCCGGTCTGCGGATCCACGTCGCGGGCCTTGACCGTGGTGCCATCGGGTACCGCAAAGGGAGTGGTGTAGAGGAGGGACTGGGCGGAGGGCTCCGAACCGTCGATGGTGTAGCGGATCTCGCCGTCGCGCAGGCGGGAGGAAATGACGACCTTGCCTTCGCCCGCGATCAGCGCGCCGTTGGCCGGGGTGAAGGCGGGAGCGGGGAAGGGCAGGGGCGTGCGGCGGGGCAGGGCGGTTCGGTACTCGTCCTGCATGAGGCCCATGCGTTCCAATGGCGGCATCTTGAAGCCGGGCATCTTGGCCAGGACTGCTGCCTTGGCAGCCAAACGGAAGTCCAGGCGGCCCCAGTTGCGGAAGCCGGGGTCGGCCCCGACGATGGCGTTGTTCTCGACCGGCCCCCAGGAGGCGTTGCCGGCAAACGGGGTGCGGCAGTCGACGAAGAGGTTGCGGGTCACGGGGTTTCGCTTCGGGCGGGCAGGATCGTCATCCCAGTAGGCAACCAACTCAGGGTAGCGCTCGGCGTAGGGCGCCTGGTCGTGCTTGACCAGGGAGAGACGCGAGTCGTAGATGCCGTCGGGTCGTTTGAGCGAGTTCTTGGCCCAGCCCTGGAGTCGGTTGTCGATATGGACGCCGACGTTGGACTCGATCAGGATATTGTCGGTGACGGGGTTGTCGCGCCCGCCACCGATCAGGAAGGTGCGGCCCTTGCCGCCCTTGTAGAAGACGTTGCCGTAGGTCTTGGTGCCGCAGGCCCCGTCGTCCAGGTAGATCACGTTGGTGCCGTGGGAGCGGGGGCCGATCCCGATGTGATGCCAGAAGTTGTAGCGGATCACGTTCCCCTGCTCGGATGGGTCGCGCCCCATGTAGAAGGCCCCCATGTCGTCGGCGACGGTGCAGGCGAAGGCCACTTCGTTGTACTCGATGAGGTGGTCGTTGCCATGCAGATAGATGGCGCTGCCCGCACAGTCGTGGATGTAGCAGTTGCGGATGCGATTGCCGCAGCCATCGATGTTGACGGCGGCCCGGTAGGTGAAATCGAGGCGGTTCACGTGGTGGATGTGGCAGTTGGCGACCGTGTTCCCGGCCGGCACGAGGGTGCCTCGGTCACCGCCGCCGAGGTGGACGCCACCCGCGCCGGTGTTGTAGATGTCGCAGCCAGTCACGAGGTGGTCGGTGCCGGCTTCGCGGTCGAAGACGGGATTCTCATAGATGTGTTCGTGCCAACTGCCGATGTCGCGGGAGACGGGGGTGCCGGTGAAGTTGTGGCGGTACTCGGGGTCGGGGGAGATGCCCTTGCCGATGCAGACGCCGACGATGCCGAAGTTGCGGATGGTGCAGCCCCCGATGATGTTCTTGGTGCCGCCCTCCACATAGATGCCCATGCCGCGCCCCGCCTCCAAGGTCAGGTCGCGGAGGTGCACATGGCTGGCCCCCTCGATGGCGACCATGGGCTCTTCCAGGATCGAGACCATGATGGTTGTGTTGTTCAGAGGCCGGGGCGGCAGGAAGTAGAGCATGCCCCGCTCGCGGTCCACGAAGTATTCGCCCGGCTGGTCGATCTCCTCAAGCAGGTTGAGGGCGTAGTAGGTATGGAAGGGGCGGCCGCTCTTGACGCCGTATCGATGGGGTTGAATGAGGGAGATGAGGGTCCGCTCCAGATCGATGTTCTTCACCTTGAGCGTGTCGTCGGCAAAGCCGTGGCCCCAGTAGCCGGAGAGCCAGATGTCGGTGGCCTGCTGCCAGTGTTTGGGACGGTCGTAGCCGAACTCGAAGGTGCCGCCACGCTTGGCCTTCAGGTCGCCGGCATCGTGGACCTTGCCGATGCGCACGGCCCTGTCGTTGGGCCAACGCGCCAGGCGCATGGCAGTGTCGTCCACGAACATCTCCAGTGGTGCGGGGGCATAGGGTCGGCGGAAGCCACGGACCCGCATCTTGCCGAGATCCTCGATGCCAGCAGCCCGGAGGTCGATCTGCCGGAGTCGGGGGTGGGCGCCCTTGTCGATCACCCGGTCGAGGATGGCGCGGTCAGTGACTGGCTGGACATGTGTCTGGGCAATGGCTCTGCCGCCCACGAGTCGGGCCGTCTCGCCAGGAAACGAGCGCCAGACAACGGGGGCGTTTTCGCGTCCGGAATCCTGAGCGGCAAGCGCGAAGGTGGTGGTGCGTTCGTAGATGCCGCCGCGCAGGTAGACGGTGCTGCCCTGGCGCCGTTCGCTGGCACGGACCGCCTGCCGGGCCCGCTCCAGGGTCAGGAAAGGGCGGGCCTTGGTGCCGGGGCTGCGGTCGCTTCCCGCCGGCGAGACGAAGAACTCGGCCGGGGCCGCTCCGAGAGTGACGGCAAGGAGAAGGGAGAGGCAGGGAAGGCGCATGGTCGTGGTCCAGGGCTTAGGACGTCAGGTGGCAGACGGCCAGCGGGTCTGGCGCAGGGCTTCGTAAAGACCGATGGAGACCGCGTTGGCCAGGTTGTGACTGCGCATGTGCTGGCCGGGCATGGGGATGAGGAAGAGGTCGTTGACATAGCGTTCGTAGAACTCGGGCGGCAGGCCGCTGGATTCGTTGCCGAAGACGAGCCAGTCGCCGGGCTCGAAGCGGGTCTCGTAGAGCGACTTCTCGGCTTTGGTGCTGAGGAAGGTCAGGCGTTCTGGATGGTTGTTCCGCTGCAGAAAGTCGGCCCAGTCCTCGTAGACGTGCAGCCCCAGATGCGGCCAGTAGTCGAGGCCGGCCCGGCGGATCCGGGACTCGTCAAGCGAGAAGCCAAGGGGCTTGACTAGATGCATTTGGCTGTCCGTGCAGACGCAGAGCCGGCCGATGGTGCCGGTGTTCTGTGGAATCTCGGGCGCAACGAGGACAATATTGAAGGGAATGCGTGTTGACATGGCGTGCTGGGGTTTGACGTTCGAGTTTACGTACCATAGTAGGTGAGTTCCGTGCGGGCGCAACATCCCACGCGTCACTTTCGGTCGTCCCCTGCGGTCGCTGGCACAACGTGCTGTGGGAACTATGTTACGCCCGCAACCCCGCATCTCCCTCTCCATTCCCCCCCCGACCTCTGACGATTCAGAGGCTGAAGGCCGAGGAGTTCAGTCATGGCAAGTGTGATGAATCGATTCCTGGGCGTTGTCATCTTGGGCTTGGCGTTCACGCTGGCGGCCGTACCTCCCTCTCGCGCTGCCGAGGAGAAGGGCGCGCCGCTCGATATCCAGGCAGAGAGTGTGGAGTACAACACGAAGACCGGGGTCGCGACGGCCTCGGGCACTCCGGCGAAGCAGGTGCGGATCGAGTACCGGGGGATGGTTCTCGAGGCGGATGAAGTCCTGCTGAACGAGAAGACCAAGGACGTGGCGGCGAAGGGCAACGTGGTCTTCACCGCTGGCGAGCGCATCTGGAAGGGGCCGGACATCTCGGGGAACTTCGAGACTCGGGCCTTCTCGACTGGCGTGTTCGATCTGAAGGCTGGTCCCTGGTACGGGCATGCCGAGAGTGCCGAGCGCCAGGCGGACGGGCGGTCCACCATGATGGCCCCGCGGGTCACGACTTGCGACTACGAGATTCCCCACTACTCGATCAGCGCCAAGCGCATCACCTACTACCCGAACGGCAAGTTCCGGGCCTACCACACCGTCTACCGCGTCGGCAAGGTGCCGATCTTCTACTGGCCCCTGCTCCTTGGTGACTCGAACACGGAGGGCGGGAATCTCGGGATCAAGCCCGGTTACTCGAGCGACTGGGGGGCCTACCTCATGCTCGCCAGAAGCTACCGGATCGGCGACTACGGGAACACCAAGTTCATGCTTGACTTGCGCAGCAAGAATGGCATCGCGGTCGGGAACCGGACTCGCTTGAATCTGGCTCGCTCCGAGACTGACTTCCTGGTCTATGGCATGAACGACATGGACACGCCGGAGACGATGGATGGCTACAACCGGCGGTTCGAGACCGAGGACATTCGCTATCGTCTGAGCCTCTACCAGCGCCTCGATCTGCGCCAGGATCTGGCCTTGCGGGCGCAGGTGAACGCCTTCAGCGACATCGACATGTTCGAAGATTGGTTCGAGAAGGAATACGACCGCAGTCCGCAGCCCTATTCCTATGTGGATCTCACCTGGGGTGCCGAGCGGTTCGGTCTCTCGGTTGCGGCCCGGCCCAGGGTGAATGACTTCTACACCGCCGTCGAGCAGTTGCCCGAGCTGCATTTGCTGCTGCCGCGGCAGCAGGTCTTTGGGCTCCCTCTCTACCTGCAGAGCGACCTGACTTTTGGCCACTACCAGATGAGTTGGCGCGAGTTCGACCAGCCGATGACTCCCGGCGGCACCGACACGCTGAATGCCGAGGACTACGAGAGCTGGCGGGCCAACTGGGTGAACACCATCTATGCGCCGTTCTCCCTCGGCGAACTCCAGTTCGTCCCCCGCGCCGGCTTCCAGGCCGTCTGGTACTCGGATTCCAGCGAAGGTGCGGTCAGCGATCTTGACCTGGCCATGCTGGCTGCGCACGACGACGCGAACCAGGCTTTCTATCCCTTCGCTTCCCTGCCGTCCTACGATGACGACGGGAGCGGCGTGACCAACTTCGCCGGGGAACTGGGCCTGGAAGTGAGCACCAAGCTGTACCGCACCTGGCACGACTACAAGAACGGCACGCTGGAGATCGACGGCCTGCGCCATGTGGTCCAGCCCTACGTGAACTACACCTACGTCTCCGACCCCTCCGAGGACCGCGAGAATCTCTATCTCTTCGACCAGAACGACCGCTTGGCGGAGATGAATTTCGTCCGGGTCGGGGTCAACCAGCGCGTCCAGACGAGGCGCCACGGCAAGATCTACACGCTTGCCCGCATGCAGACCTACGCCGATTTCCATGCTAACAAGCAGGCGCATTACTCCGTCGATGCGTTGGCGATGGGCACCGACGGCCTAAGTGAGCCGGATGCCGAGCACGGGGCGCTGGGCAATCTGGCCAACCGCATCGAGGTCTATCCGCGCGAGGGCATCGAGTTCTGGAACACCATGGTGTTCGACCTGGACGAAGGGGAGTTGAACCGGGCGGAACTGGGGGTGAAGCTGGGGCGCGACGAGCGTCGTCAGCTGTCTCTGGCCTACATCTTCCGCAACGAATACGTGCCCCGTTCCCTGTACTCCATGGGCAGTTCGTTGCTTGATTTCACCGGCGAAAACAACCTGTACGCGATGCCCCTCGAGGAGGCACAATGGTTGAAGGCGGAGTTGACTCTGCCGATCAATGCGAAGACGACCGGGCGCCTCGCGCTCGCCTACGACGTGGTGGATGGCGAGGTGGCCCACAGCTCGCTGGAAATCATCCGGGATCTGCACTGCTGGATGGGGTCGCTTGCCGTTGGCCAGGACAACGGCGACTTCTTCGTCAGCGTCATGCTGAGTCTGAAGGCCTTCCCCAGCATGCGTATCGATGGTGGCATCTAGGCTCGCAACGCCCGCCCCTGTCCCACATGCAGATCCACCCACGATCCGCGGTCATGCCGCGGGTCGCCAGTTTACGGAGTGTTTGAGAAACAGGCAGGGACCGAACCATGCAGGTACCTCTTCTTGATCTGAAAGCCCAGTACGCCGCGATTCGCGACGAGATCCGTCCCGTCATCGATGAGGTCTGCGACTCCCAGTATTTCATCCTGGGTCCCAAGGTTGTCGCCTTCGAGGCCAGTGTGGCCGAGTATTGCGGTGTTCCCGTGGCGTGTGGCGTCTCCTCGGGCTCGGATGCCTTGTTGATGGCCCTGATGGTCGAAGGCATCGGAGCGGGCGACGAGGTGATCACCTCCCCCTACACCTTCTTCGCCACGGCCGGCGCGATCTGGCGGGTCGGCGCCAGGCCCGTGTTCGTGGACATCGATCCGGCAACCTACAACATCGACCCGGCGGGGATCGAGGAGAAGATCACCGACCGCACCAAGGCGATCATCCCCGTTCACCTCTACGGCCAGACGGCCGACATGGACCCGATCAACGAGATCGCCGCAAAGCATGGACTGTTGGTGATCGAGGATGCAGCCCAGGCCATCGGGGCGGAGTACAAGGGACGCCAGGCGGGGACCTTGGGCGACTACTGCTGCTTCAGCTTTTTCCCGAGCAAGAACCTCGGCGGCTTCGGCGACGCCGGCATGGTGGTCAGCACGCACGCGGACCGGGGCGAGCGTTTGGCCATGTTCCGGAATCACGGCATGTTCCCCAGCTACTACCATGCCCATGTCGGCGGCAACTTCCGGATCGACGCCCTCCAGGCGGCCGTGCTGGATGTGAAGCTGCGCCACCTTGACGCGTGGGCCGCTGGCCGCCAGGCCAATGCGGCGGACTACGAGCGGCTCTTCGCCGCCTCCCCGGTCGCGCCCCTGGTCGGTCTGCCGCAGGTGGCCGACTACACGACCTGCCATGTGCGGAACCAGTACATCGTTCGTCTCCCCGCCGACCGTCGTCAGGCGGTCTGGGACGGCCTGAAGGAGGGTGGCGTAGGCTGCAACGTGTACTACCCCGTACCTCTGCATCTCCAGGAGTGCTTCGCTGAACTGGGGCACAAGGAAGGCGATTTCCCCGCCTCCGAAGCCGCCGCCAAGGAGACTCTTGCCCTGCCCGTCTACCCCGAGCTTGTTGCCGAACAGCGCCGCCACGTGGTCGACAGCATCTCGCGTCTGCTTACCGGAACGACTGCCTAGCCTATGAGTCAAGAAGCAAGCACGTTCGCAACCTATGTGCGACTGATCCGCACGTTTGCCAAGCCATACAGTACGCGTCTGGTGATCGGCATCCTGGCCGGCCTCGTGGTTGGGGGTGGGGTTGGCGGAGTCACCGCGATGATCCCCTCGGCCATGAAGGTCCTCAAGGGGGAGAGGACGGCCAAGGAGATCCTGGCCCCGGCGGCCGGTGTGCGCCCGGCCACTAGAGCCAAGCAGGATTCCTCGCTGGACGCCCCTGGGCGGGCATCGGCGGCAGGGGAGGTCCCGGACCCGCCGACTGGGGCGCCGGAGAAGCCTTCGTTGCTTCTCCGGATCGCGAGCTGGCTGGGTATCCCCATCGAGAAGGACGGGGGGATCAGCCTGCAACTTGTGATTCTCATCGTTGGCGGGCTGCTCCTGTTCTTCTTCCTCCAAGCAGCGGGGCGGTTTGTGAACCGCTACATGCTGCGCTGGGTGGGCTCGCGCGTAGTGACGGATATCCGGACGCGGCTCTTCCGCCACCTGCAGCAGCAATCCCTGGCCTTCTACGGGCAGCAGGATGCAGGCAAGCTGATCAGTCGCTGTACGTACGACATATCCATGGTCGAGAACGTGATCTCGAACACCTTCGCGGACATCATTCTTTCCCCGGTGCTGGTGCTCGTGCCCATGGGCGTGGTTGTCGTCCTGATCTGGGGTACCGGCCTGCTGAAGTTCCTGTTCCTTCTCCTACTGGTGTTTCCCCTCTGCATCTTCCCCATCGCGTATCTCGCTCGTGCGCTAAAGCGCTATGCCAGACGGGCGCTGGCCGGGGTTTCGGTCCTGGTCTCGCGCATGCAGGAGACCTTCACCGGGATTCGGGTGGTCAAGGCCTTCAATATGGAGGAGCACGAATCGGCTCGTTTCTCCCGTGAGAACGAGAAGTACTTCCGGGTGGTGATTCGGGCATTGGGGGCGGAGATTCTGATGACGCCGCTGATGCAGTTTGCCGCGATCACCGTCGCCTGTGGATTCGTCGTGGTCTGTCATATCAAACACGTGGAGCTCGAGATTCTCGTCACCATCGGCTATGCCGCGACGCAGGCCTACAAGCCCGTCAAACTGCTTGCCAAAATCAATGTCCAGCTGCAGCGCTGCGCCGCCGCCACGGACCGCATCTTCGAGCTTCTTGACACCGATACCACCCTCCCGGTCAGCGATAACCCGGTTCCGCTGGCGAGCTTCTCGGACCGCATTGTCTTTGACAAGGTCGGGTTCTGCTACGAGAAGGGCGGGGCCCAGGTTCTGGAGGATATCGCCTTCGAGATGCCGCACGGCAGTGTCATCGCTTTTGTGGGCGAGACGGGCTCAGGAAAGAGCACCATCGCCAATCTGGTGGCCCGGTTCTACGACCCGACCGAGGGACGTATCCTGATTGATGGGCACGATCTGCGGGATGTGGACATGGTGGCTCTCCGCAACCTGATCGGGGTGGTGACCCAGGAGACCATCCTCTTCAACGACACGATCGGCAACAACATCCTCTATGGTCGGCCGTCCGCCACCGAGGCGGCGGTGGTCGAGGCCGCCAAACAGGCCAATGCCCACGAGTTCATCATGGAAGAACCCGAAGGCTACGAGCGGGGCGTGGGCGAGAAGGGCTGCAAGCTCAGCGGCGGCCAGCGGCAGCGCGTGGCCATTGCCAGGGCCATCCTGAAGAATCCCCCCATTCTCATCCTTGACGAGGCGACAAATGCCCTCGACACCGTAACTGAACAGCTGGTGCAGGAGGCAATCAACCACGTCATGGCGGACCGTACCACCTTCGCCATTGCCCACCGGCTGAGCACGATCAAGCACGCTGACCAGATCCTGGTCCTGGACAGGGGGCGGGTGATCGAGCGGGGCACCCACGACGAGCTTCTGGCGCAGGGCGGTCGCTACCACCGGCTCTGCGAGATGCAGTTTTCATGATACGTTACCAGCCGACACTCGACCTTCACTCCCGGAAAGGAACAGACCATGGCTAGCGAGAAACTCTCCCGGTCCACCTATCTTTCGCGCAACGTGGGCAGCTACCCCGACCAGGTCGAGTGGCTTGGCCAGAGCTACGAGAAGGTCGATGACCTCCGCTACGGCACCAACCCCCACCAGACGGCCGCCTTCTACAAGCCCCCGGCAAATGCCGTGATCGGCGACATGACGGTGCTGAAGACTGGCAAGAGCGGTCTCTCCCAGACCAACCTCGAGGATATCAGCTACTCGCTGAACATCATCAAGTACTTCACCGAACCCGCCTGCGCGTGCATGAAGCACGTGAATCCCAGCGGCGCGGCGGTTGCCGTTCCCGGTGACGCCTTGGTCGATGTCTACAAGAAGGCCCGCGACTGCGACCCGCGCGCCGCCTTCGGCAGTGCCGTCGCCTTCAATGTGAAGGTTGATGTGGCGACTGCCCAGGAGATCATGACCTCCTTCGTGGAATGCGTGGTAGCCCCCTGCTTCGAAGAAGAGGCCCTGGCTGTCTTCAACGATCAGGAGACCTTCAAGCTCAACAAGAGCATGCGCGTCCTACAGTGCGGCGACCTGGGCAAGTTGCCAAGGTACGTGGGCGACGACGAGGCCGGGTACCAGAGCGTGAAGGTTCTCTCCGACGGCTGCCTGGTTGTTGCCGGGCCGCTGCTCACGCACGTGCACGGGATCGAGGATCTCAAGATTGCCACGGGCACCAACAAGCGCATGGGCGACCAGACCAGCTCGCTGGCAGCGACGCCCGAACAGCTCAAGGACTTGTTGATCGCTTGGTACATGAACCTCAGCGTTCGCTCCAATGGCGTGGTGATCGTCAAAAACGGCGGTTCCCTGGCCGTTGGTACTGGCGAACAGGATCGCGTCGGGGCGGTGGAACAGGCGGTCTGGAAGTTCGAGAACAAGTACAAGGGCCCCGAGAAGATCGAGGGCTCGGCCATGGCCAGCGACGGCTTCTTCCCCTTCCCAGACGCCGTCGAGGTGGCTGCTGCTGCCGGGGTGCGGGCGATTATCGCTCCGGCTGGTTCGTTGCGTGATGCGGACGTGATCTCCCGCGCGAACGAGCTGGGCGTGGCCCTCTACCATGCTCCCGAACGCGTGTTCAGTCACCACTAGCCTGGATTGTCCACGCGAATCTACTGCGAACCCGGATTGCATTGCATCTCATCCCGTTGTGCCAGAACGCCGACCTTGACGGGTGCCAACACGCCTGCGCCCGGCAACCTGGCACAGCGGGCTGATCCACAGCACACTGCGCGTTCTCGCTACGGAGCGCATGTACAATCCAGGCCAGTTCCGCCCTATGCCTCTGCCAACGGGCTCCGTCCGACTACCGTCGTCGGAGCCCGTTCTCCATCCGATCCAGGGCCTCTGCGAGCTGGGCTCGGGGACAGGCGAAATTGAGCCGCACGAAGCCCGGCGAGCCGTAGATCGCGCCGTCGTCGAGTCCTACCCCACTGCCCTCGAAGAAGTCGGCAGGATCGCTGATCCCGCTCTCCCGGCAGTCGATCCAGCCCAGATAGGTGGCTTCCGGATGGAGCATGCGCAGTCCTGGCAGACTGGCAACGCGCTGCTCCAGCAGGTCCCGGTTGCCGCGCAGGTAGGCGATCAGGTCCGCGTGCCATTCTGCGCAGTCGCGGTAGGCGACTTCACAGGCCAGCAGGCCAAGGGCATTCACGTCTGGCACAATGCCATCCATGGCCTGTTCGAAGGGCTTGCGGAGTTCGGGGTTGGGGATGACCGCGAAGGCGCAGGAGAGGCCGGGGATGTTGTACGTCTTACTCGGTGCCATGAGCACGATCGACCGTGCTGCCGCTCCATTGCTCAGGGCCGCGAACGGAGTGTGCCGCACTCCCTCCTCCAGCACCAGGCCACAGTGAATCTCGTCCGAGCAGATGATCAGGCCTCGTTCCTCGGCGAAGGCCGCGAGTTCGGCGAGTTCTCCGGCGCTGTGCAGGGACCCGGCCGGATTCTGTGGGTTGCAGAGGAGCAGCAGTCCGCAACTGGCCGGAGTCTGTTCCCGGAGGGCCGGGAAATCGAGTTCGTAGCGGTCCTGGTGCACGGCCAGGGGGACGGAGATCGCAGGCACGCCTGCGTTTGGAGGGGCGGTCAGGAAGGGGGGATAGATCGGGGTGAGCGTGACCACCGGCCCGCCGTTGGCGTGGGCCCGGCAGGCGGCGTTCAGGCCTGGGACTACCCCAGGCAGCCAGACAAGCCAGTCTGGATCGACCTCCCAGGCGTACTCGCGTGCCAGGTGCGAGCACACGGTCGAAGCGAGCTCCCCTGTAGGGATGGCGTAGCCGAGAACCCCGTGCTCAAGCCGCTCTCGGAGAGCACGCAGGATCGGTGGCGGCGCGGCGAAGTCCATGTCCGCCACCCACATGGGGATCACATCGGGGTCCGGGTACCGGTCCCATTTCAGGCTGGCGGTGGCGCGTCGGTCGAGAATGCTGTCGAAATCCGTTGTCATATCCATCTCGATGGGGTCTCAGTGGGAGGTGGGAGCTGCCCGATTGCGTGCCATATCCGTTTTTGCCCTTGCCGGGGCTTGTCAGCTTTCATAGAATCGGTCGGAGAGGTTACCACCTATCAACACCGGAGGCTAGTGCCGCCATGAAAGACTTCCACCGAATCAACCCGCCGCGGTTCACTCTCATCGAGCTTCTTGTCGTCATTGCCATCATCGCGATTCTCGCGGCGATTCTCCTTCCCGTCCTCGCCATTGCTCGGGAGAAGGGGAAGCGGATCAGTTGCGCGTCGAATCTCAAGAACGTTGGCATGGCCCTGAGGCTATACAGCAACGACTCCGACGACTACTTCCCGCCAGACGACAACGCCGCCGGGCTCACCGCCCTCGTGGCGCTTGATCATATCAAGAGCCTCAAACTCTTCACCTGTCCGAGCACGAAGACGGAGAGGGAGCGCTCCCCCGTATTGACCGACGCTCACTTGGACTACGTGTACAAGGGCGGCTTCTCTGAGAAGGACTGCGGGGCCGAGACCGGGCTGGCCGCCGACCGTGCCACCACCGCCAACCACACCCACTTCGGCAACGTCCTGTTCGGCGACGGCCACGTCCAGGGCTTCAAGAGTCGCACATGGTCGGTCGATGGCGACAGCCACAGGACCGGCGGTTGGCCTGCCGATCCCCACTAGTTGCTGATTCGAGGCAAATCCGTGGTCTCTATACGCCCATTCCTTTGCGGGGTGGGCGTTCTGTTTCGGTCCTCGCTCGCCCCCACGATCCCGTGCTTGACAGATCGGGCAACTCTCGGTATGTTCAGTTTGTATTGAACAAGATGTGCATAATGCACGGGGCGGAGCTTGTCAGGGGCCGCCCCTCTGCTCTGATTGCATCCGGTTTCGCCGTGACGCAACCGACCATTCTGCCAGACTCCCCCCCCCATGCCCTCCGCCACTGATTCCAATCCAGACCCGGCCGTTCTGCGCATCATCCAGGAAGCCGGGAACACGACCCAAGCGTTGGGGCTGGGCCGGATCTGTGGCCAGCTGTATGCGTACCTCTTTTTCAGTGAGGGACCCCGCTCTCTGGCCGATATGCAGGCAGCGCTGGGGATCAGCAAGGGGAGCGCGAGCATGAGCGTTCGCCAGTTGGAGCAGTGGGGGGCCACCGAGAAGGTCTGGGTAAAAGGCGACCGCAAGGACTACTACGTGGCAAACGAGTGGGTTGGGCGGGTGATACGGAACATGCTCAACGATATGGCGGGTCGCCGCTTCACGAGCTACGACGAGTTGTTGACGCAGGCGCAGGCAGGCATCGCCGACGATGGGAGTGGCGAGTTCCTGTCCGAGCGCGTGGCGATTCTCCAGAAGTTCTGCGACCGGGTGCGCAGAGTCTGGGAGAATCCATTGGTCAGAGCACTAGTGCGGTAGGTGGCCTTGATGGCCAAGGGAGTGGCGATGAGTCGCAAAGGGATCATTTTGGCTGGTGGCGCGGGGACGCGTCTCTACCCCATCACGCGAGGGCTGTCCAAGCAGCTGCTACCGGTCTACGACAAGCCGATGATCTACTACCCTCTCAGCGTTTTGATGCTGGCCGGGATTCGTGAGGTACTGGTCATCTCGACGCCAGAGGACACGCCTCGTTTCCGCCACTTGTTGGGAGACGGGTCGCAATGGGGCATTTCACTGGAATACGCGGTCCAGCCATCCCCGGACGGTCTGGCGCAGGCCTTCCTGATTGGCGAGGGCTTTCTCGGCGGCGGGGATGCCGCTCTCATTCTGGGCGACAACATCTTCTACGGGCCCGAACTCCCACGAATCCTGCGGGGGGCTTGCAGGCGCGAGACCGGCGGCACGATTTTCGCCTACCCGGTGAGCGACCCCGAGCGCTATGGGGTTGTGGAACTGGATGGGGACCGACGGCCCGTGAGCATCGAGGAGAAGCCGACACACCCGAAGTCGCGCTACGCCGTGACTGGGCTCTACTTCTACGATTCCCACGTGGTTGACATCGCCAAGGGGGTGACTCCCTCGGCCCGCGGCGAACTGGAAATCACCGATGTGAACCGCGCCTACCTGGCCCAAGGAGACCTGCACGTGAAGCTGTTGAGCCGAGGCATGGCCTGGCTCGATACCGGGACTCACGACTCGCTGCTGGATGCCGCCAACTACGTGGCCACCCTGGAACGCCGGCAGGGATTGAAGATCGCCTGCCTGGAGGAGATCGCCTGGCGGCAGGAGTGGATCGACCACGACCAACTCGTGCAGGCGGCGGATGGCTATGGCAAAAGCACCTATGGAGAATACCTGCGAGAACTGCTTGAGTTCGACTGAGCGGCGCCGCTGGAAACACACCATGGAACGATATCGAATCAGCACGCTTGACCGCCTCGAAGCCGAGGCGATCCATATCATGCGCGAGGTCGTGGCCGAGTTCGAGAACCCGGTCATGCTCTATTCCGTGGGCAAGGATTCCTCGGTGATGGTCCGCCTGGCCCAAAAGGCGTTTCATCCCGGGCGGATTCCGTTTCCCCTCCTGCATGTGGACACGGGCATGAAGTTCCCTGAGATGATCGAGTTCCGCGACCGCTTCTGCAAGGAGATCAAGGCCGATCTCCTCGTCCATCGGAACGAGGAGGCCATCTCGGCTGAAACGAATCCATTCCGTGATGGCACAGTCAAGTGTTGCGCTGCGCTCAAGACCAAGGCCCTCCTTCGAGCCCTGTCCGATGGTGGCTATGATGCGGCCTTCGGCGGTGCCCGGCGTGACGAGGAGAAGTCCCGGGCGAAGGAGCGCGTCTTCTCCTTCCGGGACCGTCATGGCCAATGGGATCCAAAGAGCCAGCGCCCCGAGCTTTGGCAGCTCTACAATGCCCGGATCAATCCCGGTGAATCGATCCGCGTCTTCCCGCTTTCCAACTGGACGGAACTGGATATCTGGCACTACATCCACCGCGAGAGCATCCCCATCGTCCCTCTCTACTTCGCGGCGGAGCGGACCGTGGCCGTGCAGGAGGAGCAGCTGTTGCCGTTGTACGGGCAGCAACTGTCCGCCGAGGCGGAGATCCAGAAGGTCTGGTGCCGGTTTCGCACCCTGGGCTGCTACCCCTGCACCGGGGCCGTGCCTTCCCGGGCGCGTTCGATCGTGGAGATCATCGAGGAGATGATGGTCGCGACCAAATCGGAACGCACGACGCGCGTGATCGACCACGATCAGGACGGCAGCATGGAGCTGAAGAAACGGGAAGGGTACTTCTAGTATGTCCAGAGAAACCGAGATGGCTGACGGGGCAGTCGCAGTGGACGTCCACGAACTGCTTCGACAGAACGAGCAGGCCGAGCTGCTGCGCTTTTCGACGGCCGGAAGCGTCGATGACGGCAAGTCGACGCTGATTGGTCGTCTTCTGCAGGACTGCAAGTGTATCTACGACGACCAACTTGCTGCCGTGCACCGTGATTCGCGGCGCCTGAACCGCGAGGAAGTGGACTTGGCCCTGCTGACGGACGGCCTCAAGGCCGAGCGGGAGCAGGGGATCACCATCGATGTGGCGTATCGCTATTTTTCCACGCCGCGTCGCCGGTTCATCATCGCCGACACCCCGGGGCACGAGCAGTACACGCGCAACATGGCCACGGGTGCCTCCACTGCGGATCTAGCGGTGGTGCTGGTGGATGCTCGCTATGGCGTGGTTGTCCAGTCCAGGCGGCACGCCTTCATCGCGTCCTTGCTCGGTATTCCCCACCTCCTCGTCGCCGTCAACAAGATGGATTTGGTGGACTACAGCCAAGAGGTATACGAGAACACCTGCAGTGACTTCCGCGACTTCGCCGCCAAGCTGGGCATTCACGATATCACCTTCATCCCCATGAGTGCCTTGCGGGGCGACAACGTGGTGGAGCGGGGCACGCAGACCATGCCCTGGTACGATGGCGTCACCTTCCTGCACTATTTGGAGAACGTGGAGACATCGGGCGACCGTAATCTCGTCGATTTCCGCTTTCCCGTGCAGTACGTGAACCGTCCTACCTCCGGCTTCCGCGGCTTCTGCGGCACGGTGGCTTCCGGAGTTGTCCGCGTGGGAGACACGGTGGTTGCCCTGCCTTCCGGCCGAAGCACGCGCGTCAAGTCGATCGTGACCATGGATGGAGAGCTGCCCTATGCCTTCCCTCCTCAGGCCGTGACGCTCTGCCTGGAGGACGAGTTGGATATCAGCCGCGGCGACATGCTTGCCCACGCGGGGAATGTTCCGAAGGTCCGCTCCTCCATCCAAGCCATGCTGGTCTGGATGGGGGAATCTCCCATGCGTGTTGGCGGGCAGTACCTCGTGAAGCACTGCACGCGCAGCGTGCGAGGCGTTGTCCGTTCCCTCTCCTACACGGTCAGTCCACGCGATCTGCATCGCGAGGACAAGGAAGGCCTGGAGCTGAACGAGATCGGGCGCGTGTGCATCGACCTGCTCACTCCCATTCCCTGCGATTCCTACGCTCGGAACCGCGGCACCGGTGCCTTCGTGCTCATCGACCCCCTCACCAATGGCACAGTCGCTGCTGGCACGATCATCGAGCGCGAGGTCAAGGGTGACGAGCCAGTGGCCGGCGCTCCCGTCTCGGCGCCCGTCAGCAAGAACATCACTCGGGAGGGAACGCTGGTCCCTGCCGAGCTGCGGCAGACCGCCTTTGGCCATCTCCCGGCCACGATCTGGTTCACCGGCCTGAGCGGCAGCGGCAAGTCCACCATCGCCAAGGAACTGGAGTTGCAGCTCCTGCAGCGCGGGGTCAAGGCCTTCGTCCTCGACGGCGACAACATTCGCCACGGCCTGAACCGGGATCTCGGCTTCTCCCCCGAACAGCGCAGCGAGAACATCCGCCGCGTCGCCGAAGTTGCCCGGCTGATGAACGATGCCGGGCTCCTTGTCATCACTGCCTTCATTTCTCCCTACGAGGCGGACCGCAACCAGGCGTCCGAGATCATTGGGGGAGAGCGCTTCCTCGAGGTCCACGTGGCCACGCCGCTGGCGATCTGCGAAGAGCGCGACCCCAAGGGGCTCTATGCCAAGGCCCGCGCTGGCGAGATCAAGAGTTTCACCGGTGTCTCTGCCCCCTATGAATCCCCACCCCGCCCCGCGCTTCGCTTGGGCACGGCCGATGCCGCGGTAGATGAACTGGTCGCCGAAGTGGTGGCTCTGCTGGTGCAGAGGGGCTCCATTTCCCTCGCAGGCTGACGCCGACCAGAACTCGTGCAGGTCAGTGGCAGCACAGGCAAAATCCTCGGCCATACGCTGGTGCTTTGGCCGTTGCTTGGCGCTTGGTCCATCTGTTTCGGGCCCCCTTGACAGCGAACGCATCCCTCTGTAAATCCAGTATGGACTGACCGAACGGAACGTCCCGGCGCGCGCTGCATGGTCCACCGGGAAGAGCATGCCTGAAGAGCCGCTTCCCGTTCCCGTCGGCCCTCCGTTACCCCTATGCCCGGACCCTCCTGGAAACGTCCTAGCTGAGGCCTTCACATGGCATCCGTCCCGACCACTACGATCAAAGCCAGCAGAGGGTTCGGCAGTCTCGGCCTTGCCGAACTGTGGGAATACCGGGATCTTCTACGTTTCCAGATCCTGCGCGAAGTGAAGGGCAAGTACCGCCAGATGGCCCTCGGTCCGCTGTGGATCGTCCTCCAGCCAGTCATCAACATGGTGGTCCTGAGTTTCGTGTTTGGCAAGGTGGCGAAGCTCGACTCAGGTGGCGTGCCGTACCCGATCCTTACCTACACTGCCTTGGTTCCCTGGACCTTCTTTGCCAACGCCTGCACATTCACTTCTGGATGCCTGGTTACCGAGATGCGGGTGATCTCAAAGGTGTACTTCCCGCGGCTAGTCATTCCTCTGGCAAGTGTCATCGCCCGGTTGGTCGATTTCACCATATGTTTCGGGATCCTGGTGGTGATGATGTGTTGCATGGGGTACTGGCCCACCCTTCGCTGGCTTCTCCTTCCCGGATACGTGCTGCTCGCCGTATCGGCCGCGCTGGCTCTCGGGCTATGGAGCGCCAGCATCGCGGTGCGCTTCCGCGATGTCCTCCTTGTCGTCCGCTATGGCATCCAGACTGCCATGTATATCACCCCAGTGGCCTATGCCGCCCAGGCCATCCCCGAGAAATGGCTCTGGCTTCTCCAGCTGAACCCCATGTTCTGGGTGATCGAGGGGTTCCGCTGGTGCCTCATCGGCACGGGAGCCGCTTTCGAGGCCTACGCCCTTGTGTCCATCTTCGGCACGGCCGTGCTGCTCGTCACCGGTGCCTTCGTCTTCCGCCGCACTGAACGGACTATCGTGGACTTGCTCTGATGGCCTATCGTCCCGCAGAGAGGGACACCCTCACGAAGCTCAGTGAAGGGGCGCGGACAACGTTGCGGAGTGCCCCGTGGCACAGGACTGAGAACACAGAGCCTGGAATTCGAAGTCGAACACCCCAAATCTGCCTGCCCCAGGCTCCTTCCTCCCTTTGTACCCTTCGTGACCTCGTGGTGACCCTATGCCTTCCGATATCGCAATTCGCGTCGAGAATCTCGGCAAACGCTATGTGATCGGGCGCGAAACGCGTCGTGCCGCGACCCTGGCCGGGCGTGTCCGCCAGACCTTGGCCTCCCCCTTCTCCTGGCTCTCCAGCCAGCTGCGGGGACCGTCCGAGGAGGAGATCCTCTGGGCCCTGCAAGACGTCTCCTTCGAGGTCAAGCGAGGCGAAGTCCTGGGCGTCATCGGCCGCAACGGCGCGGGCAAATCGACTCTCCTCAAAATCCTCAGCCGGATCACCGAGCCCACCACTGGTAACGCCGAGATGCATGGTCGGATCGGCGCTCTTCTCGAAGTCGGCACCGGCATGCACCCCGAACTGACCGGCCGGGAGAACATCTATCTCAACGGCACCATCATCGGCATGCGGGAAGCCGAGATCGCCGGCAAGTTCGACGAAATCGTGGATTTCTCGGGCATTGAGCGTTTCCTCGACACCCCCGTCAAGCGCTACTCGTCCGGTATGCGCGTCCGCCTCGGCTTCGCCATCGCCGCCCATCTGGAACCAGAGATTCTCATTGTTGACGAGGTCCTCGCTGTTGGGGACGCGGAATTCCAGCAGAAGTGCCTGGGCAAGATGAAGGACGTTGCTGGCCATGGCCGGACCGTCCTCTTCGTGAGTCACAACATGGGTGCGATCAACTCCCTCTGTTCGAAGTGCATCCTGGTCGAGGCCGGGCATTTGAGGGCCAGCGGATCTCCTGCTGAGATCGTGGCGCAGTACATCCGGGCAGACACGAATGCGGTCGGATTCCGGAAGTGGGAGGATGACGAGTCGGCACCAGGCAGTGACGATGTCCGCCTTCTCTCGGTTGCGTGCATGAACGAGGAGGGTGTTCCCTCCTCCACCTTCGGCCAGATGGAGTCGATCTCCATCGTCGTGGGGATCGAGGTCCTGCGAGATCAGGAGGAGGTTGCAGTCGCCATCCAACTGGTGGATTCTGTTGGGACGATCATCGGGCACCTGTCAAATGATCTCGGCAACTGTAGCATGTCCTTCGCGGAGGGAGTGCACAGGATCACTTGTCGAATTCT
>JABGQJ010000539.1 GCA_018648945.1 Victivallales bacterium | reverse complement strand
CCACCCGAATGGGCTTCGTAGTAACTAATGCGGGGCATCCGTGCGGGATTTCGCGCGCCGCCGGGGAAGTTGGGCTAACTCCCGCATTCGCTGGCCTCAGCCGGGAATGGGAGAACTCGCGCAGGGGCGCCGAGGTCCGCTCCTCTACCCCAACCGGGGTAGCGTGCCAGAGCCCCAGGTTGGTGCAAAGCGCCTACCTGGGGACCACGTCCGCAGCAGTCGTCAACCCCAGCGGGGTTGCGTAATCCCCGGACGCATATCGTCTCCTCAGTGCCCGCCATGGCGAGAGACAATCGCCCGGGCCACCAGCTCCACCGGCTTGATCAGCAAGTACGCCATATCGGCGACCAAGGGCGTCCGGATGCGCCTGGCAGCCCACGGTCCGAACCGGTTGTAGGCCAAGCGGAACAGCCGGTGGCTCTGCGGGGCCTGCCGTCGCCAGAGCGCCTCGAAACGCCACAACACCAGGAGCTGTCGGTTCGCCCGACGGCGAGTTCCCCCTCGCTCGACCGTCTCCAGTGGTCCGACCACCGACTCGTGACCGTCAAGCGCCGCCGTCACAACGAAGCAATCGAAGGTCTCCGGCAAGGACTGGTAGTACCTCTTGCTCCAGAAGATGCTAAGCAACCAGAACGGGACCGAGGTCAGAAGCGCAATGACATACCAGACGAGCTTGGGCCTGCTGGAGATGCAGGTCTTCACGCAGAGAATCCAGTACCAGGCCGCTGTGTAGAGGGGAATGGCGAGCAGAGGCCTGAGTTCCCGGTAGAGCCCACCCCGGTAGGCATGGACGAAGCACACCGTGCTCACGATGGCCCCCACGAACAGCCCCGTTGGGACCCAGGTAGGCAACTTGCCTTCTGGTCGCAGGACCTGCCTCGCGCGGAACGCGGCGACTGCCCACAGAACGAGCGGCGTCAACGCAATCTTCCCCACGGTGAAGCAGTCCACCCACCCGCGCCTGCACCGCGCCTGGGATTGCAGCCTGTAAGGGAAGCAACTGAGCAGGAAAACGACGAGGGGGAACAGACCGCCAAGAGCAAGAAGTGCTGCATCCGTCCCAACCTGGGCATCACGTCTCCCCTTACGCAGCACCAGCATCGCAGACACTGCAAAAGTGATAAGCAGCGACGACCACAGCAGAAACAGCACAATTCCTTCCATCTCTCTTCCTTGTGATGATCGGTAACAGTTCCACCGTCCCTACCTTGAGACCTCTGCCATCCCACCAATGACCGGCGGGGGGTGCGTGGCAATCACACTCGTGCCCGGGACTGCGGCTGTCAAGACTTCGTGGCATCCGGAGGCCCCCAGCTCTCGGGACTCCAGGTCACCGGGAAGACGCCCTGCCAAACCGCGCCCACCAGTCTCCCTCAGCGCAGGGCGCCGGGGCCGGCTACTGCCGGGACTGTCTTCCCGCCCTGGGCTTGCCCCGCGAGGTCACCATCGAAATGGAAGATGGCGGTAGCCAACCGGTCGAGGTCGGCGCGCTTGGCCGGGACGAAGTTAGTGGTGTACCGCCGTGCAGACGAGATGCGGACCTCGTCGATGGGCCAACCGAACGCGCCAGCCCCGGTGATCATGGAACCAAGCTGCACGGACATGGCCTCTGTCTTCTTGTGCCACTTCCTGCCCTTCAGGATTCTGTTCACTTGGCCCGAAGCCTTCTTGCCATCCAGGTAGAGCTCGACGGAGAGAGCATCCTCGTTCGTTGCCGACCACTGCATGGCGATGTGGTGCCAGCCCGGTTGGTCCCAGGCCGCGATGGACGCCTGCGTCCACACCGACTGATACTCCTTGGTGGACACGCGCCCGACCAGCTGCGAGCCGTTCCGGCGCAGGCAGACGGACCGGGTGTTGTCCAACAGGGGGTGGTCGTAGCGGATGGGACTCTGGCTGAAGAGCACGTGTTGGGGCTCACGGCCGAACCGCAGTTCTCTTCTAAGTGGGAGCGCGACCTTGACCCACATCTCCAGCGTGCCTTGGCGCGAATCGAACAACTGCCCCGACTGGACGGCAGTCGGCAGATTGGCGCTACCGCCCAGGGCCTGCCCGCTGATTCCCGGCACGAAGGTGGGGGGCAAGGCGCGCGGCGCTGGCGTACCGTACTTCCGCCGGAAGACCCAACTGCCCTCCTCCGCAGTCAGGCAGAAATCCACGTGCAACCCGCGTTCCGGCGTACGCACGAGGTAGCGGACGGCCTCGCGGCTGCGCCACATAAGCCTGATGCTCTGGTTCTCGAACACGGTGAACTCTCCCTTCGGGTCGTTGCCGGCAAATGCCTTGGCCGTGAGCGAAACCCCATGTAGCGGCACGGTTGTATTCAGCCCGATATCGAGCTCGATTTCGTAGCCGGCCCCATCGCCGATTGTGCGCGCTCCGGTCTTCACCGCCTCCACGGCGAATTCCACAACCGGCGCCGGGCGAGGCGGGACTGTCCTGAGCAGACGTAATGCCGTGAACTTCGCAGGCGAGTGGAAGCTGCTGCCGGCCATCAAGACCGTCGATGCCGACTCCCGCTCGCCATCGGAGCGGATCAGGTTGCGGCAGAGATTCGCCCGCCACTCCTGCCCCGGCCTCGGCATCCCACCCAGTTCGTCGGCTGGAATCCAGGCTTCCAGTGTCCAGCGGTCCGGGTACCTGGCGATGGCGGACTTCAGAGCCGATGTGAACCCGGCATTGTCCATCTTGAGCATGCCGTTGGCATCGCGGATCTTCTTGCCGTCCAGGATACTGCCATCGATGCCCCAGATGTAGTGCGTGTAGGTCTCCTTGTCACCATTGGCGTCGACGAAAAGCTCGACCGAGTGCCCCGGATTCCACTGATGGTCGTCCCGTGCCTTCTTCTCGATCAGGACCTTGTCCGCGCCGGGCTCATAGACCGTATAGGCAACGTAGAGACCAGTCCTGTCGTGTAGGACTTGCGCCGCCGTCTCCCTTTCGGCAGGGACGGACGTCCGGTGGTCGACGAAGAAGCTGTTCCGGGGCGCGGTCTGCCAAGCCTGCTCAACCAACCGCCCATCGATTGTGGGCGGAGCAAGTGCGGGCACGGCATGAAGGACGCGCTCCTGCATCGCCTTCTTGAACCACTTCGGCGTGTTGTAGGCCTCGAACAGTTTCTCCATGCCCCCCTCGAACGCGCCCACCTCGTCTTCCAGCTTCGAGTAGTCGTAGTTCTGGAACTGGCCGAAGGTGTAGACCCAGTTCGGGTTGCGGCACCGGACAATGGGAACCCCCTTCAGCCAAGGCCAGCTGGCAGCCCATGCTGCCTTGCCTTCGGCGATGGCGCCGCGCATCTCGACGACAAGCCGCTTCGCCTTCTCCAAATCCCCATCGATGACGGCCGGGCGCGCCTGCAACATGCGCAGTTGATACGGCGCCACGCGGCTGGAGACGAGAATGGCGCGGTACATCTCGCCGAACATCCGAGCCGCAAGCTCGTTGGGAATCGGCTGCCGGCCAGCGGCCAGGGCCACATCGTACACCTGCCGTGCCTCCCCCAGAGACTTCATTGCGCGCGCGGTGGCATCGACCATCCGCTGCATGCGCTCCGCCGGGTCCCTGATCCCCATTTGGCCGATCAACAACTGCGGGCGTTGGATGAAACGGTAGGAGATGTTCGAGTCGTAGACCGCCACCATATAGGGGCCAATCTCCGGGCCGTAGAAATCGCGACAGAATCTCTCGATGTAGGCTTTGGACACCTCCCTCGGTTCGATGTGGTGATCGATATCAGAGCTGCGCAGGCCGGGATTCGTGAACTCCTTGGCACCGGGCGAGGCCACGTTCCAGCCGAACTGGGCGGCCATCATCTCGGAAAGGTAGTTGAGACCCCAGCTGGCATCGGAGGCGTAGAAGACGTCCTCGTGGTCTGGTCGATAGAAGGTCTTCAGCCAACCACCGGTGATGGTGAATTCCGGCCCCCAACCTCGGTCGTGCTTCTGTTCGAGGTAGATCTGAAAGCCGCGCTTCCCGTAGCATTTCGTCATCAGCGCATAGTGGTTCCGCAACACTTCCCGCTGACAGATGAACACGTCCGGTGGCAGCAGCGTGCCGAGCCGAGTCAGGAATCCCTGGTGGCTTGTGGCGATCTTCTGAGCGAGAGCCTGGGCGTTCGGGATCGCGCCGGACTTCTGGACCAAGCGACGCTCGATCTCGGCCGGGGCGATGGAACCCCCGTTGTAGGGGTAGACGACGGCAATGAGTCTGAAATCCGGGATCTCCTCCCTCATGATGCGATGCCAGGTGCCAAAGACCGCCGCGTCGGCCTGGGCGTGGTCGTCGCCGTAGATGCGCCGACACTCCGCACAGCGTTCGCCCCAGCGCGCGGGGTTTTCCCAGCCGCCGCCGTCAGTGGCGTGGAGGTAGAGCCAGTGGATTCCCGATGCCTTCATGGCCTTGGCCATAGCCCGCGCCCGTTCCTGATGCACATCCAGGAGCGACCAGCAGAAGTACTTCTTGTGCACCCGATGGTCCACGCAGCGGCTCTTGCGTGGGTCGTCCTTGTCGCGGGGGTACGTGCCAACCTGGGTCTGCGTCTTCTCCACGAAATGGACGCCCCGCGCTCGGGCGTAGTCGCTAACCTGCCGAAGGAATGGGTACTGACCTTCGCCGCCTCTTGCCAGGTGGGTGGCGTGGGTCCAGGCCAGATTGATCTTGTGGCGCAGCATGTGGTCCACATACTGCTTCTCTTCGCGCACGAAACGGTCCCCCACCTTCGCGATGTCAGGGGTGCCCTTCTGGGAGGCCGCCTTCAGCTCCCAGCCGATCCCGACATTGGCTGGCGGCCGACCGATCTGCCGCCACGGGAAGTCCGGCCAGTCCTGGATGCGAGCCGGACGGACGACAGCCCGGCCATTGGCCAATTTGGCCCCATTCGCCGGGTCCAGCAGATAGCGCAGCGTCACCGCCGCGTAGAGCGCGCCCTGCGCGTCGTGTCCTGCCAGAACCATCACCAGCTTGCCCTCACGCCGATGAGTGGCGATCCCGTAGCCCTGCGGCTTTGCCGGGACCGTCACCGCATACGCTCGGGCAGTGGCGGTCATCGCGGATGTACCCGCAATCCCGATGACGAACACCGGGCCAGATGCCGTCCCAAGGCGATCCACGCCTCCCGCCAGCACGGGCAGCGGCTTAGCCAGCAACCCATCGGTCAGCCGGTGGTTGATCTCGCCAGCGGCAACCTGGAGTTTGGCGTGCGCACCCGCCAACACGATCACCCCGCCAGCAACCGGCACGGGGGCGCCGGCAAGATCGATCTCCCGGGGCGTCGGCGTGATCAGCGCGGGATCTGCCAACGCCAACGCGGCGAACACAACCATCGCGACTGCGAGATACCTTAGGGAAGGATGAATGGACGGGGGAGCCATGGACGGTCTCCTTGAACAGTGGCAGGGCGGCACGATGCCCCAAGGACTCTCCTCCCCAAGACTATAGGCAACCGGTCTGCGATG
>JABGQJ010000538.1 GCA_018648945.1 Victivallales bacterium | reverse complement strand
ACTGTACGGGATCTCGTTGGCCTCGGCCTGTTCCCGCAGACATCCGCAGAGAGCTTCCTCGCAGACCAAGAGAGCGTCGTCCAAGCTGCTGGCCCGCTGGCTCCCTCCTCGCCAGCTGCACACAAAGGCCCCATCATCAGGCATCCGGATCGCGGCAGTCTCACGCAGGAGCACATCCCCCGCGATCGCGCCCACCGCATTGGCCACGCCCGAATGCTCGGAAACCAGGACCTCGCCGCCGCACACCGAACGAAGCTGCGGGAACAGGGTCGGGGCCGGGGCACCGACACCCACCAGGGGCACTCGCAGGCCAAGCTGAAGCGAGAGCGGCAGCGTCGGGTCAGGCCCCGCAAAGTGGTCGGTCAGCCAGTGCCGCAAGGCCTCCGATTCTGCCCCATGCCAGGGGCAGGCCTCCGGCAGCGCGGCACGCAGCACGGTATCCGCCACCAGACGGCGAAACTCCTGGTAGATGGCCTTCACCAATTCCTCTGGCGACGTCTCCAGAAGCAAAGCCCACAGTTTCACACAGTGCCGCACGGGCTCGGGGTCGAAGCGCAGGAAGGTCCCCTCTAGATGGAGGATGTCAGTCAGGGTCAGCCCGTACCGAACCAGCCGCCCATCGCTCTCCAACTCGCGCCAGTTCAGGTGATCGGGCTGGGCTCGGTTCATGCGACGGGCGAGGGAACCCAGAAGCAGCGGCCGCTCGACCAACTGGGTAAGGACACGATTTCCCGCTGGCTCCACCCCCTCTCCCAGTCCCACCATGTCCACGCTGGCCGAAGCCCGGGAGATGGCATCGGCGGCCTCCTCCGCGAAACGATCCGGCAAATCCGGCCCCAATTCCGCCAGCCGGCAGAGCGGCGCCACCCGCCGCGGTCCGATCTTCACCTTCGGCCAACCCGAGAGGTCGATCTCACTGTCCCCGCCCAGCCCGATGGTCTGCACGGCCATGGCGGCAACACTGGTGGCAAAGTCCCCGATCCGGGCGCCCTCCTCTCGCATGATGGGCAGACCATGACGCAACACGGCCACATCCAGCGTGGTCCCGCCCATGTCCGCCACCACGGCGTCCTGGCAACCCGTCAGCCGCGCGGCACCCACCACGCTCGCCGCCGGGCCAGAGAGTACCGTCTCCACCGGCGTCGCCTTGGCGGCCGCCGCCAGCATCTGGCTGCCATCCCCCTTCACCATCATGATCCGGGCCTCGACCAAACCGAACTCAGCCAGCGCCTGCTCCACCGACTCGATCAGCGACTCGATCATCGGCACCAGCTTGGCATTCATCGCCGCAGTCGTCGCCCGTTCCTTGAAGTTCAGGCGACTGGTCAGCTCGTGCCCACAGACGGCGTGCAGGCCGGACGCTGCCAAGGCCGTGCGTGCCACAAGCAGCTCGTGCGCCGGATCGACCACCCCGCCGAAGCCGCTGACCGCAATCGCTTCGCAACCTGCCGCCGCCGCTTGGCGGGCGACGACCTCGATCTCATCCAGACACACGCTCTCGCGCTCCGTGCCCTCCATCGTCAATGCCCCGGCCACATGCCGGACGAAGCGGAAGGGGTAATCCTCCTCGTTCACCGCAAAGGGGGACATGAGCAGCAGAGCCACCGGCCGCCCCTTGCGCTCCACGAAGGCATTGGTGGCCAGCGTCGTGCTCAGGCCCACCCGTGCCACTCGGCTCAGCAGCTCCCTCGGCAGCTGTTCCATGGCACCGCGAATCCCGCGCAGCAGATTGCTGTGTATGGTCGGTGACTTGGCCGAAGCCAGGACCTCGTTGGTTCCGAAGTCGTAGACCACCGCGTCCGTGTAGGTTCCCCCCGTATCGATGCCAAGGCCGATGCCGGCTCGCTCGGGCTCGGGTAGTTCGTGCGGACGCCGGTAACGGCCCAGGATCTGATCCAGATGCGTCTCCACCCCGGAGGCGAAGCTCATCACTTCCTCGCCCGGTGCCGATACCGAGTGGTGACCTGGCGGGACCACCAGGATGCGATAGTCGCTCCAGTTCCCAGTCACCATTGCCCGCAGTAGGCTGTCGTCACCGTCCAGGACCTGGTGCTCCCAATCGAGCGAGGAAGCCATGCTGTGGGTCGCCCCCTCCCCTGGCGCGGGCTGGGGTTCGCCAGCAAAGCGGATATAGGCGGCCCGCTGGTAGTTGCGCTTCCAGGAGTCCCGGAACCGGCAGATGAAGTCGGCGTTGTCGTCGCCGTAGCGCTCGGCCAAGGCCTCGTAGTCGCGACCAAAGAGCGAGCGGTTCCGGTCCGTGTGATACTGTTCCCTGGGCGAGTTCTCCACCGTCTTCTGGTACCAACCGTGGGTCATGTACCGCGTGCCTGGCCAGTTGGCGAACTCTTCGGCATAGCGGTAGTGGGACCCCAGGCTGATCCCGATGCAGTCCTGCGTCCGAGGCAGCACCAGAGGCACGTTTCGAGCGGCCAACTCCATCGTCCCCCGCCCGCACACGCCATAGCCCAGAACAATGCCCCGAATGCCGGGCTCGCCGGCCAGTTCGTCGATCCGGTCCTGCAGCAACTCCCGCAGACGTGAGGGGTTCTGGTGCAACTGTGCAGGCAAGATCTCGATCTGCAAGCTACCCGGCGGCAACTCCTTGGCCAACTCCCGAATGTTCCACTCCAGAACACCACAGGCGAGCACGACGATACGATCAGTAACCATGGCAGACTTGTTCCTGAACACAGAATGCGAGACACGGCAGACGATTGCACCGCGTAGTATACCCGGTCGCGCCCGAAGAGCCCGCAAAACGGTGGCAGAATTGGCCTCACCATCGCTCCTCCTCGTCAGGACAACAGACCGGGCGGGACCATCACCTAAGCGGATCACCGCTGCCAGGCAAGGCAGGAAAGGCCCTGCTGCCCGCCCGGAGACCCTCGATCTCAGCGGCACGATGCCCGCGATTGTGAGCCAGCGTGCGGAGACACAACCAGACTTGGATTGCGTCCGGCAGGCATACGTGTACTTTAGGCACTGCCCAATGGGCAAGACCGTTGCCTCACCTGCACAGCGGCCGGCGGCGGAGAACAACCGGCCAATACGGAGACCTTCATGGCGGCTTTCGACGAAGCGACCAATAGCAGGCTCGAGTTCCGTGGGCTACTCAGCACGGTCTGTGACCGCCTCCGTGAATCGGATATTCTGACCTACGCGCTCGACGAGGTCGCGCCAGACGTCTCCGTGCTTCTCGGTTGCGAGAAGTTCATGCTCTACGAACGCACCAGCGACGGCCGCGAGATCGTCTCCATCTACCGCTCGGACGGCGACCTGCGCGAGCTTCGCGCAGACGTCAACGCCACCACGCTGGCCGGTTTCGTCGCGACCACGCAAGAGACCGTGCGCCTGGAGGACGCGGCCAACGAGGAGGAGGTCCGCTCCCTTCACCCTCGCATGCAGGTCGATCCCCGCTTCGCCATGTCCGCGAGTCGCGTCGCCTGCCCGTTGCTGCTTATCCCGGTCATGCACCGCGAGGAACTGCTCGGCGTCCTGGAATTCATGAACAAGCTCGGGGGCGTGCCCTTCAGCGACCAGGACGTGGTCTTCGGACGCAAGCTCGCGGACGCCCTCTCCAAGCGACTCCGTCTGGAGCAGGAAACCAGCAATGGCCCCTACGAAGGTCTGTTGACCCTGGAACTGGTCACGCCCGACCAGCTGGCCGAAGCGGAACAGATTGCCATGGAGCGGGGCCGTTCGGTGCCCTTCATCCTGGAAACGGAGATGGGCATCCCGAAGGAGGAAATCGGCACTTCCCTGGAGCAGTTCTACCAAGTCCCCTTCATGGCCTACGACGACCAGATCATCCTGCCCGAGCGACTCCTTGCCAACCTGAACCTCCCCTTCCTGATCCGCAACAAGTGGGTTCCCATAGCCGACCGCGATGGACGGGCAGTCATCCTCATCGACAACCCGAACGACGCCGCCCGCGCCCTCGACATCCAGCGCATCCTGCCCGGGATGGACTGCGAGTTCATGGTCGGCATCTCCGAAGACATCCTCTGCTTCCTCGGGGTCGATCCCGAAGACGATGTGGCCAACATCGAAGCCCCCCAGGCCGCGCTCTCGGAACTGGTCGACCGGCTGGGCGACGAAATCGAGACCGGCATGGGGGCGAACGAGGACGGCAGCGAACTGATCAACGAGAATGCCGCCACCGTGATCCAGTTGGTCAACAAACTCATCGCCGACGCAGCGGAGATGGGCGCCTCGGATATCCATGTCGAACCCAGCAAGGGCACCGCCGACGGCATCGTCCGGATGCGGGTGGACGGCATCTGCCGGGCAACTCTGGACGTTCCGGCGGATTTCATCCGTTACGTGGTGGCCCGCATCAAGATCATGTCCAAGGTGGACATCTCCGAGACCCGCCTTCCCCAAGACGGCAAGATCACCTGCCGGCTCTACGGCCAGCCGCTGGAATTGCGCGTCGCCACCCTGCCCACGGTCAATGGTGAATCGGTCGTCATGCGCCTGCTCGCGGTCGGCGAAGCCATGCCCTTCGACAAGCTCAACCTCTCCCCCCGCAATACCACGGTGGTCCGGCGGATGATCGATCATCCCCACGGCATCGTCCTGGTGGTGGGCCCTACCGGTTCGGGCAAGACCACCAGCCTGCACGCGTTGCTGGCCGTGATCAATACCCCGGAACGCAAAATCCTCACGGCCGAGGATCCGGTGGAGATCACCCAGCCCGGCCTGCAGCAACTGCAGATTCAGGCCGGCATCGGGCTCGACTTCGCGCGGGCGCTGCGCGCCTTCCTGCGAGCCGACCCCGATGTGATTCTGATCGGCGAAATGCGCGACTACGAAACCGCCCACAGCGGCATCGAGGCCTCCCTCACCGGCCATCTGGTCTTCTCCACCCTGCACACGAACTCGGCCCCCGAGACGATCACCCGGCTGCTCGACATGGGGCTGGACCCACTGAACTTTGCCGACGCCCTCATTGGTGTGGTCGCCCAGCGCCTGGTGCGCACGCTCTGCCCCAAGTGCAAGGAGGCCTATGCCCCCGAAGGCCGGGATATCGAGCAACTGATCAACGCCTACGGCCCGGAGTACTTCCCGGAACTGGGCATCAACGAGGCCGACCTCATGCTCTACCGGGCGCGTGGCTGCGGCAACTGCGGCAACACGGGGTACCGTGGCAGAACCGGGGTCCACGAAGCGCTGGAGGCAACGATCCAGATGAAGGATCTGATCATCCAGAAATCGGGGGCGGCCGTGATCAAGGAGCTTGCCATGGAGCAAGGCATGCGCACGCTGGTGCAGGACGGCATCACCAAAGTGTTCAAGGGCGAAGTCGATTTCCGACAAGTCCGGGCCGTGGCCGGTAGCTGACTTGGACGCTCAAGGCAGAAAACTCACCCTCGAGGAGACTCAGGACATGCGCTCATTTCTCGTTGCGACCGCGTTGGCAGGCTCGCTGTTGGCGGGCTCGCTGTTGGCCGGCGATTTCC
>JABGQJ010000537.1 GCA_018648945.1 Victivallales bacterium | reverse complement strand
CCCGCCAGCCCCGCCAAAGAACGCGTGCTGGAACTCCGCTGCAAGGCTTGGCGGCCAGTCGAGCTAACCAGGGGCAAGAACCGCGACAGTCGCGAGCTCGGCATCGCCGTGCGCTCGCTCCTTCTTCAGAAGGTGTCCGCGAAGCCGGGTGATCCCGTATTCAACGCCTGTACGGGGGAGGAGGGAATAGTGGAATAGGGGAATAGGGGAATGGTGGAATGATGGAATGGGGGCGGGAGGGGATAGGTGGAATGGTGGAATAGGGGAATGGGGGAATGATGGAATGGGGGGATCGGACGAATCAGTCGGATCGGACGAATCGGACCAGTCCAGGATCCCATCTTCCCCATCTTCCCCATCATTCCATCATTCCACCATTCCCATTCCCCTTCCCCTCCCCCTCCCCGCGCTCAGTCGTCGAGTTCGCCGACTTCCAGGCCCAATGGCAGAGGCTTCGGACGCTCGCATGTCGTACCCAGCTCCACCCGCCGGCCTTCCTTGCTCGACTTGTCGAACGACAGCATGATGTCAAGCACATGGTTGGCCAGCATCCCGTTCACTCGATGCGGACGGTCGTTGCGCAACGCAACCGCCATGTCGGCGGCGCCGATGCTGCGGCTGTTGTCCGTATAGGTGTGGCTCAGCGGAACCCCATGCCATTCCTTGTCGCCCTTGCGGCAGACGGTAACCGGGCCGCCGAAGGTGTTGGGATTCGGCACCTGCATCGAGCCTTCCGAACCGTAGATTTCGATCGGTTGGTGCCCGTGCTTGTAGACATCGAAACTGGCGATGACGGTGATGACCGCGCCACACTGGAATTCCACCACCCCGGTCAGATGGGTGGTGACGGTCACCGGGTAGCGGCCGAACGGCTGGTACTGATCCCGGTACTGCTCGGCGACCTCCGGGCCGAGGGTTCGGTACTCGGAGCCCTTCGTCGTCACCGCCGTCACGCTCTTGGCCGGCCCTAGCAAGTTGACGAGTGCAGTGATGTAATACGGTCCGAGATCCAGCATCGGCCCCGCGCCGTAGTCGTAGAAGAACGGTGCCTGCGGCCACTTTTCCGGGCCGCGCCCCATGACCATCGCCGTGCCACTGAGCGGCGTGCCGATCCAGCCATCGTCCAAGACCTTCCGTGCCGTCTGCTGCCCGCCACCGAGGAACGTGTCCGGCGCACAACCCACCCGCAGGCCTTTGCTCTCGCCCAAGGCAAGAACTCTGGCCGCGTCGTCGGCATCCACTCCGAAGGGCTTCTCCGAGTAGGCATTCTTGCCAGCATTGAGGGTATCCATGGCAATCTGGGAATGGACCTGCGGCGGCGTCAGATTGAGGACGATCTCGATGTCGGGCACGGCGAACAGCTCGTCATTGCTCATACTCGGCACGCCATGGAGTTCGGTCTTGGCCTGGGCTCGTTCCGGGATGATGTCCGAACACGCCACCACCTCGATCATCCGGAACTTCTGCGAGGCCTTGAAGTAGGTCTCGCTGATCATGCCACAGCCAACGATCCCAACCTTGGTCTTCTTCATTGCCGCTTGTCCTTGTCTTCCATCCGGTTACCACATTGCCAACACCCCGGAAGGCGGGGAATGGGCTGCCTGATCGCGAGAGCCTGTACCATAGCGGCACAAGCCTGGCTTGTGATGTCGGCCGCCGCAGAACGGAGAGGGAAGACCCCTACTCCCCCTTCGGGAAGACGATGCGGATGGTCTTGCCATCGAGTTGCAGGACGACCTCGGCCTTGAGCATGGCATACCGGCGCAAGCCGGGGTGCTTGCGCAAGAGGGCGAAGAACTCGTCCGACCACGCCTCGACCCGTTCGTCGATCCGGGGCGACTGCCCCTTGACGATCAGCGAGTCGTACCAGATCCCGTCGGCCCGGCGGTAGTAGAAGGTCTTGTCGTCCACTTGCCGGACTAGGTCCTTCACATCCTGCACCCGGACCCCCGCCACCCGGAAGGCAGCGTTGAAGTCCTTGTCCTCCGCCATCTCCCGCGCTACGGCAGGCGCGGCCATGCCACCGCCCATGGCGCCACCCATGCCGCCGTCCATGGCAGCGGGATGTCTTGCCTTGCTGGCACGGATGGAGTTCTCCACCGCCCGGCGCCCACTCTGGGCCTCGCCGGCCTTCTTCGTCGCCGCGCCAAAGGCCCGCCGGGCCTCACGCAAGCGATCCTGCGCCACGCCCTCCTCCACAATCAGGAAGGAGGTGAACTGGGTCAGAATCCCGAACTCGCGCCCCAGGCGCTTGACCTCGTCCACCAGCTCCGCATTCTTGCCATGCAGGGCAATCTGCTCCTGAAGATAGGCAACGCGGGACGCTGCCCACATACGGGGAATGAAGGAATTGCGCATGCTGCCATCCAGATCCGTCTTGAACTGGAAGGTCTCCCGGTTCTTGCCCACCGCCCCGGAGAGCTTCATTTCGTGCTTGCCGCGCGTCTTTACCGTGCCGGTGACCAGGATCTCCGCCCCCTTGAACAGGTCGGGCAAGGGGTTGGGGTGCATCCTGCTCAAACGCACGCCATCTGTATCCAGCTTGAGGTCGGTCAACACGGGGTAGGCGATCTTGCCGTAGAAGCCGGAAAGCGCCAGTTCCAGGTTCTCGTTGGGGCGCACGTAACTGGCGTACCCCCGCGTCTTGCCCGAGAGGCCATCCAGCAACCGCGTGTTCACGTCATAGCCAACGCCAAAAGAGAACACGCGCCGGGCCCCGGCGCTCTTTCCCGCCCGAGCCAGAATCGCCTTCACATCCGTCTCGCCCACGGTGGGCAGGCCGTCGGTGAGGAAGACGACGATGCTCACCCGATCCTCGGCGGTTGGCTGTTTGAGGGTGAACTCCAGAGCCGCATCTATGGCCGTGCCGCCCATGGCGCGCAGGCCATCCACGAACTCCAGTGCCTTTTCCCGGCCCTTGGCATCGGCCAGGACGGGACTGGCCGCAAACGGATCGACGTCCGTGGAGAAGCTGACGATGTTGAACCGGTCCTTCTTGTTCAGCGCCTGCACGCAGAACCTCAACGCCGCCTGGGCCTGCCGGATCTTCTCGCCCATCATGCTGCCGGACGTATCCACCACGAAAGTGATATCCTTGGCCCCCAGTTCCTGGGTCTGCAACTCGCTGTCGGGAGCGATGGCCATCAGGAAGTAACCCTCGTCACCCTTGCGGTAGGTCATGAAGTCAACGCCCACCGGGCGCTTGGCCTGGCCGAAGATGATCTCGAAGTCCTTGTCCGGGGTGAAGTCCTTGGCCTCGAAGCGGGCGGTGGCGGTCTTGCCCTCGCGCTTGGTCTCCACCTTGAAGCCGGGGACAAAGAGACTGGTGACTGCGGAATCGGCTCGCACCTTCACCTCGATCTGCACCTGCCGCACGGGCTTGTTCCCCCCGGGACGAGCCGAGAGCAACGGATAGGCAAAGCGGGACAGGCCGCTGTCGTAGTCCAACGCGCACTCGTAACTCAGCCGCACCTTCACCTCGGAATGGGGCTCGATGGGGAAAACCCGTGCCCTGAGCAGCCCTTGGTCCATATACTCCAGAAGCGCCGGGTCCTTCAGTTGCCGGACAATGCCCTCGTAGATGGAGCGGGCCTTGCCCGCGTCCAGCAGCTCGGCCTCCATGGTCTTGCCGTTGATGGTCATGTTGAATGAGGAGACCGCCGCCTTGGGGCCGATGGGGAAGATATAGGTTCCCTCGATCCGCCGGGGATTGGGGTTATAGAAGGTGGCTTCCACCAGCACATCCGCCACATGCTTCTTGATGTCGATGGTCGCCTTGTGCAGCCGTGTTTCCATGGGAATGAACACCGGTTGCGGCCGGGGACGCGGGCGCGGCGGGAACGGCGGATGGGGATGGGGCGGCCAGTGCGGCGGAATGATCCGACAGGCCAGCGAGGTGCCAACGCAGAGGGTGAGGAGGAGAAGCAGAGCAGAACAACGGACAGAGAGGCTGGGTCGCGTCGGTTTCATGATGTACCTCCGTTGGCGCGATGGGTTCATTGCTCTAACGCGGTAAGGCGGGGGCTTCTTAGAGGAGACGCACAACTTTCCTCCAACCACTACAGTACCAGACATCAGCCATCATGTCCCGTGCGCCAGGGAATACCGCCATGCGACACCTCGTCCGCCAGATCCGCAATCAGCTCCTCGCCACCGAAGATACCGTCTGCCTGGACCGGGCGCGCCTGGTCACGGAAGCCTGGCCTATCCACGAGCACGAGCGCCCTGCCCTCCGCCAGGCGCGGGTTCTTGCCCACGTGCTGGACCACATGGTCCTCGATGTGCAGTCCAATCCCATCTTCGCGGGCAACACCTCTTCCCGCCCCCGCGCGTGGATGCTGGCACCCGAGGCGGGCATCCGGACCGCTCCCCAAGTGGAACTGGAAAACGAATCGGTGCGCGGAATTCTGGATGGGGCCATCCCCGAGGATCTGCGCGAGTTCTGGGCGGAGCATGGCGCGGGGGGGGCGGGCATCGGCCATCTGGCCGTGGACTTGGATCGGGTAGTCAACCACGGCCTGGACAGCATCCTGGACGAGCTGTCAGGCTTGAGTGCACAAGGCAGCGAAGAGGAACAGACCTACCGCAAGGCGATGGGCATCTCGCTGCGAGGCATCATTCGCTGGGCAAATCGCTACGCCGATGCCGCCGAACGGGCGGCAGCAACCGAGGCCGATCCGGGCCGCCGCGCGGCCCACTGGCGCGTTGCCGAAGCCTGTCGGCACGTCCCGGCACAGCCCGCCCGCAACCTTTTTGAGGGACTCCAGGCCATCGCCTTGATCCAGCTCGCGCTGACCGTGGAAGGGCACAGCATGTCCGTCTCCATCGGCTTGCCCGACCGCGTGTTGGGGCGCTTCGTGAAGGGTGCGTTCAACCTGAATGCCGTCGCTGACCTCATTGGCGCGTTCATGCTCAAGGTCACTGCCAACTCCATCTTTGGCCGTGGCTCCAAGACCCAGGCCATCACCATCGGCGGTGCCGACCACACCGGCAGGGACTGTGCCAACGAACTCACCCTTGCGTTCCTGGAAGGCTGGAATCGGGTCCGCGTGGGCGATCCCCACGTCTTCCTGCGCTGGCATGACGGTCTCTCCGAAACCGTGCGCGAGAAAGCCATGGCCATGCTGGCCGCAGGGTGCAGCATGCCTCTGCTGATTCACGACGCCCCGACCGCCGGGGGCTTCATCCGCGCCGGAGTCCGGGTCGAAGATGCCTGGGACTACTGCGTGATCGGCTGCAACGAACTGGGCATCCCCGGACGTTCCGCCGACTCGGCCACGGCCGCCAACGGCACTGTCCAGCACCTTGCCCTGCTCAACAACCTGCTCCTCCAGGGCGACCCGGCCCGTTTTGCCTCCATGGACGATATCGTGGCAGCCATGGAACGGCGACTTGCGAGCAACCTGCGGGAATCTCGCGCCAAGGGCACCCTTCATGCGGAGCACATCGCCACCAACCGCCCCATGACCTTCACTTCCGCCCTCATGCGCGG
>JABGQJ010000536.1 GCA_018648945.1 Victivallales bacterium | reverse complement strand
GATTGGCCTCGGCGACGACGACGTGCGCCCGGGCCTGGCACGACGGACGACATGGACTCCATGGACGGCATGGACCGGCCAGCAAGTGGGTGCCCTCAAGCCGTCCATCGTCCATGTCGGCCATGTCACGGCCCCTCGGAAGTGGCCCGTTCCACCGTCCCCCGCTGTCGCCGGCTCCACCCTCTATTGAATGGCCAGGAAGGGCCGGGAGTGTTCGGAGGCGGCGGGGCTCTCCCGCCAGCCGCACTTGCGCAGGAAGTGGCGGTGGAAGGAGAGGTCGGCGGCCAGTTCGGGGTGGAAGACCGTGGCGAGGGCCTGGTCGGTCTCGGCGGCCGCGATGTAGCCGTCTAGTTCCAGGAGGGTCCGCGCCGGCGGATCGGCGCGGGTGATCTGGGGGGCACGGATGAAAACAAGCGGGATGGGGGTGGCCGCCACGGCGGGAACCAAGGCGGATCCCTGGAAGCTGTCTAGCTGGGAGCCGAAGGCATTGCGGGAGACGGTGATGGGCATGAGTGCCAGATGCGGCTCCTCACCGACAATCTCCTCGGCCAGGAGGATGGCGCCAGCGCAGGTTCCCCAGAGGACCAGTCCGTCCTCGTGGTAGGCTCTGAGGATCTCGGCCCCGACTCCGGTCAACTGCAGGAGGCGGGCGAGACAGGTGCTCTCGCCCCCCGGCAGGATCAGCCCGGAGAGACCGGCAATCGCTGCTGGCATGCGCACTTCGCGCGCCCGGACGCCCAACGCCGCCAGGTGCTGGCGATGCTCGACGACGCCCCCCTGCAGTGCCAGGATGCCGATCTCCACGGGCGTGTCCATGCTACCAGCCGCGCTCTGCCATGCGCTCGTTCGCCGGGATCGTCGAGATCTCGATGCCGGGCATGGGCTCGCCCAGATTCATGGAGGCCTCGAGAACCTTCTCGGGATCCTGGAAGTTGGCGACGGCCTTCACAATCGCGCGGGCACGAAGGGCGGGGTCGGCACTCATGAAGATACCCGAGCCCACAAACACGCCGTCGCAGCCCAGCTGCATCATCAGCGCCGCATCCGCCGGGGTGGCAATGCCGCCCGCCGCGAAATTGACCACGGGCAACCGGCCCAGGGAGCGCACCTTCTCGGCAACGTCCAGCGAGAGACCATGGTTCTTGGCATAGGGCACGACCTCCTCGTTGGGCAGGCCCTGCAGTTCACGAATCTCGCGGTTCATGGTACGCATATGGCGCACGGCTTCGACGACGTTGCCCGTACCGGCCTCGCCTTTGGTGCGGATCATCGCCGCGCCCTCGGAAATGCGCCGGACCGCTTCGCCCAAATTGCGCGCGCCACAGACGAAGGGAATCTTGAAGGCGTGCTTGTCGATGTGGCACTCCTCGTCGGCGGGGGGGAGCACCTCGCTCTCGTCGATGTAGTCGATGCCAAGGGCTTCCAGGAGCTGCGCCTCGACCCAGTGGCCGATGCGGGCCTTGGCCATGACCGGGATGCTCACGGATTCCTTGATCGCCTGGATCATCTCCGGCGCGGACATGCGGGCCACCCCGCCCTGGGCACGGATCTCGGAAGGCACGCGCTCCAGAGCCATGACCGAAACCGCCCCGGCTTCCTCGGCGATCTTCGCCTGTTCCACATTGGTGACGTCCATGATCACCCCGCCCTTGAGCATCTGGGCGAGCTGCACATTCAGTTGATAGCGTTCGTCGGACATGGTACACCTTCCGTCTAAGGGGGGGAGTTGGTTCGGCGCAATCTGTGGAAGCGCTTTTGCTTTCCGTCTAATCCTGCACTCTATTGAACTATCTCATACACGCAAGGACGTGACGCCATCCATCGGATTGACCTAGCTCATTTTGACCGAAGCAGCGACATTCCGCTCTACATGCAGATCGCGGAGCGGATCGGTCGAGCCATTGCCAACGGTGCCATAGCTGCTGGCGAGCGCCTGCCCGCCAGTCGGGAACTGGCCCGCGAGGCGGACACGACACCGACGACGGTGAACCAAGCCTACCGGCGTTTGCGCGAGAAGGGGTTGGTCGTCTCCCGAGTGGGGAGCGGAACCTACGTCTCGGGCATGCGGGCCCCCGCTAGAGGCTCCGAGCCCATCCCGGACTTCATTCATCTTGACCGCCGCGAGCCGCCCCCATCGCTATTTCCGACCGAGGTGATCCGGGGCATCATGGATCGCATTCTGGACGAGGAGGGCGGTGAGGCCTTCGCCTATGGTGAGCCCGGAGGGTATGGGCCTCTGCGTGAGGTGCTCCTCGCCCAACTCGTCGACGAGGGATTCGCCACCACGAACCGGGATCTGGTGGTGTTCAGCGGCGCGCAGCAAGCGCTGAGTCTGCTTCTGCGAAGCCATGTACAGCGTGGCGACTGGGTGCTGGTGGAGCGACCGACCTACCCTGGGCTGCTGCGCCTCCTGGAGCGGGCCGGGGCGCGCGTGGAAGTGGTGGACATCGGCCCCGATGGCCCCGATCCGGATCACATTGCCCACCTCCTGAGCGTTCGCCCGATCCGCCTCTTCTACACCATGCCGGTGTACCACAACCCCACCGGTGTCTGCTGGTCGCCCGACCGCCAGCGTCGTGTTGCCCAGCTCTGCGAGGAGAAGGGAGTCGTTCTCGTCGAGGACGACGCGCTCAGCGCCCTTGATTTCGGGGCCGGTCGCCAGCGACCGATCAGTGTGAATGCCCCGGCCTGCGGCCACGTGGTCCACATCCGCAGCTTCTCATTGGTGCTGATGCCTGGCTTCCGGCTCGGTTTCTGCCTGGCTCCCCGGGACTTGGCAAACACGCTCAAACGGGCCAAGGAACAGGCGGACCTGCTCAGTTCCGGGTTCTTCCAGCGGGTGCTCTGCCGGTTCATCTCCGAGGGACACCTCAAACGACATCTCGCGGTGATCGAACCCTACTATCGCGACCTCTTCACCCAAGCCGTGACCGCGACCAAGGCGATTCTCGAGCCGGTCGGCTTCGCCCCGTATCCGGCGGCAGGCGGGCCGAGTCTCTGGTGTCGGCTGCCGGAGGGGATCGCGCCTGCCGTTTTCCTGCGCGCGTGCATCCGGACGGGAGTCGGCGTGCGTTCGGGGGTGGACTACGCCCCCAACGAAGCCACTGCCGACGGTCTCGCCATCGACTTCGGTCGATTGTCGCCGCACGTTCTCATGGCTGGGCTCGAGCGGCTGGGTCAAGCCGCTTCGGATGCACAATGAGGCCCTGGCAGAGAAGTGGCCGGAACTCGATCGATCCCTGATCGCCTTCCCGGATCGCCCGTCTGGCACCAGGCCTGCCACCACCTCGGCTCTCTACGGGGTAGGGCGCAAGGCCGGTGGACACCAGTCCGTCGAGGCCGGGAGATGTTCCGCATCGGCCAGAAGGCGGTGCAGACCCCGCAGATGGTCCAGGAAGGCGCCCGCCTTTGCTTGGTTCTCGGGATCGTTGCCAAGCTGCCGATGAAGAGACTCGAAACGCTCGCCGAGATCCTCGGCCAGGGACATGAGTCCCGTCAGCGAGCGCAACACAGAGTCGCGACACCACAGACCAACCAACCGATCATCGGCATGTGCTCCGGCATATGCATAGGCCTGACGGATGACGTCCCGGAGGGTGAACATCCGCAGTACCAGCAGGTCCACCTGCAGGGGCAGATCCAGCCACCCCAGCCAGTGCGAGCGGCGATTCGCGTGCTCGCGTGCCCGGCTCAGCCAGAACAGGCCCTCCTCCTTCAGTGCGACCAAGCTCGATGCGCTGGGCACGGGCTTCGGAGGGCTGGCATGGCCGGGGGGAGGCTCAATGGCAGCCCAGAGCGCACCGGGCTTCATGATTCGCGAGAGCAAATGAACCGTCGGGGGCACGACATCGGTCTTGATGATGCGGTCGAGCGTCCGCAAGAGCGGTTGGTCGAGGCCGAGAAAGACGTGCCCAAACCGGGCCGCGAATTCGTCCGGCACGAGGAGCCCGCCCGTCCAGCTGCACTCGGCCGTCTTGGCGAAGTCCAGCCAGCGGTTGTCCAATACCTCCCCAAGACGCAGGCTCCAGGTGCAGGCGTACGCGCCCATGGCCCCGCTTTGCCGACAGGATTCGAAGAAGGCGGGGATGTGCTCATCCAGACCGCGCTCCGGGCCCCACGGGCAGACCCGGTCGTCCGTATCCAGCGCGGGCATGATGTCGAAGCCCAAGCCGCGCAGGTGGACGTGCTCGGCCGGAGAGAAGCGCGCATACTGCCAGTCGCAGATGATGACGTCACGATCCAGCGTCTCCAGAGCCCGCGCGGTGCAGTTCTTGCTGCCCCAGCCGGTCACGCCGCCATTGGCTGCATGGGTGCCGGGGAACTGCGCGAGATCGAGCAGCATGTCCCCCCAGACCAGCGCGCGAATCCCACGCCCACGCAGGTGCGCGGCGATGCGGTTGACGTGGTCGGCGATCAGGCCTCCGGCATGGCCGTCCGCCGCCAGTCGCTGGCGGCAGCGGGGACAGTGGCCGAGCTTTGCCACCTCGTCCATGCCGATATGCAGGAAAGGCGTGTCGAAGCAGTCGGCAAGGTCGTCCACCAGCGACAGGACAAAGGGGAGAGTCCCCGGATGGGACGGGCAGATCATGTATGGATCGTCGGGGGCCTCCCGCAGGTGGGCGTTCTCTTCGCGGTCGAGAATCCCGGCCATGTGCCCCAGGCAGTTCACCTGCGGTACCAGAGTCACGCCATGCCCCTGGGCGAACGCAGTCAGATCGCGGGCCTCGGCCGGGGTCATCAGTCCCGGTTCGTGCAATTCGGGATGCGAGGGATAGGCGAAGCGGCCCTCCAGGTAGAGGTGGAGGAGATTCAGTTTCATGCTGGCCATATCGCGGACGACTTGCTTGAGATGCTCGTGGCGGTAGGCCATGCCACGGGCAATGTCATACTGGAGACCACGCCAGGGGAGAACGGGGAAATCGTCGATGGTGCCCCTGGGCAACCGCTCCCCGTCCGAGGTCTGCTCCAGCATCTGGGCCAGCGTCGCCAACCCGTGCCGCCAGCCAGCGGCCCCGGTTGCCGAAACCACGACTCCCTGCTCCCCGAGTTGCAGGCGGTAGGCCTGGGTGCGGCTCGCCTCCGGGCAGGACGGGTGGGAATCGAGGAACGCACCATCCTCGCGCAGCACTACTGTAGGCGAGGGTGCCGCCGGTGGCCCGACGCAGCGGCGTAGCAACGGACTAACCAGAGGACCGGTTGCCGCGCGCAAGTCAAGGCGTTGGGGCAAAGGCAGCAATTGCATGCTCGTGTTCTCCAAAGCTGGGAATCCCGTGGGGCAGACCATACATGGCCGGTTGGCCGCGCGCCATGGGCACGGCTTCCTGATCGGGGATCTTGGGGTTGCACAGACTGTTCATCGCGATTCCCCAGCCCCCGGCGGCCTTGGCCATGTACCCAGTCGCAACCGATCAGGGTGTGCCGAGGGAGCGGCGAATGGCGGCCACGATCTCGCCGGTCACCGAGCCGCCCATGCGACCCTTCACGATCCCGACAGCCAAGCCATAGCGCG
>JABGQJ010000535.1 GCA_018648945.1 Victivallales bacterium | reverse complement strand
AACGCATGCTCTCCTCTCGTTTCTTGAAGTACCAGCAGGCGATGACGAGATCCTTGGGGATGTGCTCCCAGGAGCCGGCGAAATCCCCGTCCACGAGGTAGTAGTCGCCATGGGCATTGTGGTTGGGGTCGAGCATGTCGGACCAGATGTAGACCTCTGCCCCTGGCCTTGCCTCGCGGATGATCTCGGTCTGCTTGGTGATGCAGTCGCCCAGGATCTCGCCCATGGTCAGGTTGCGGGCCTTGCAGGCCGCGCAGGAACCCCCCGCCCGGATCTCGTCCATGCTGAGGAACCACTTCTCCGGATTCAGGTGTTTCTTGACGCCCGCCGCCGATTTCCGCCAGTACTCGTAGAGTTCGGGCTCGGACATGCAGACGCTGACCTGCCCGTGGTTGATGGCCATGGCGTAGTAGTAACTGACGCGGAGCCGCTGACCGTCCTGGATGCGGCTGTCGGCGGTCACCTTGATGGCGGGGCAGTCCAGGCGCGGTTTCCGGAAGTTGAAGTGCTCATCCGCAATGGGCTGGTAGTCCTTGCCTTCCTCATAGACCGTCCGGCCATCGTCGCTGGTTACGGTGAGTGGCGTTCCCGGCCGCCGCAGGACGTTGACCAGGGCCATCTCCTCGACCTTGAAGTCATCGAACCAGAGCTTCCCCGTCTTGCCGCCCCAGAGCCCCGCGTAGATCTTGACCTTGGCGAACTCGCTACTGCTGAAGGTGAGGCTAATCTGCTGCCAGTCGCTGGTCGCGGGCATGCGGACCGTGATCGGAGCGATGGCGGCCTTGGGCCCGTAGACCTGGATGCGGAAGGCCGATGCGGGGCCGAGGTCCTCGGTTTTCGCCCAGCAGGAGAAGCGGTATTGACGCTGGGGCTTCACCGCGATTTCCTGCATCACCCGACCATGCCCGTGCGGCGTACCGGCGAAGTTCTCGAAGCGCAACGAAGACTTGCCGCCATGGAAGATATCAGTATCGACGAAAGAGACCTCGCCGGGGCCATCGTGGAAGCGGTACCCCGCCATGGCATGCCCCTTGTACTCCTCGAAGCCGCCGTTCTTGAGCTCCAGTTCGGGGTCGGCAACGATCCGCGCCTCCTTGCCCTCCACCAGGAATGGAACATCTGTGCAGGGCAGTCCAGCCGCTAGATTGCGGTCGTGGCCGAGGCCGGAACCATAGCCCACCGACCAGAGGATCGGGATGATCTCGATCTGGTTCTGCCGGCACGCGTCCTTGACGGCCTCAAGCCGCGCCAGGCGCTTGGCATCCCAGCGGCCGATCCCTTCGAGCCCACCGGACCACAGCATGCCGTTCAACCCGTGCTTGCCGGCAGTGGCGACGATGGCCCGCACCTCCTCGACGTGCTCCGGCTTCGACAGATTGCGCGAGACGTAGACCCAACGGTCGGCGTAGCGGGCCGGCTTCTCTTGCGCCCAGACACCGGTGCCAACAAGAATCAGGAGAATGGCGGAGTGGAGCCGTGGCGAGGTCATCGAGGATTTCTCCGGTTCGCGGGGGGATTCCGGAAGGACGGTCTATTTCTTGCGTTCGGCAGCGAAGACGGCAGCGGGCAGGAAGGACACCTTGCCGACGTAGGAGTAGACACTGGCGGGGACGACACAGACCAAGGCGATGCTGGCTTTCGAGCGCCCCTGCAGGCGGATGATGGGGTTCTCCTCCAGCCAGCGCAAGCTGCTCGCATCGGCGGCCTTGGTGTAGACCCCAATTGGTGGGCGGGTCTTGCTCTTGCTGCCCATATCACTGGTGGTGAGCCGGAACTGGGCGGGGCTCAGGCGGACGTCGGCGGGACCTGCGTTCTCGATGTCGATCGTGATCTTGGCGAGGGCGTGTCCCGGAGGCACTCGTCCGTCTCGTCCCTCCTTCGCCTGCCTGAGCACGGTCTTGCCCAGGTTGAGGGCGAGAGTATCCACGGCGATGGGTTGCCATTCGTATGGTTGAAGGGGGAGAGGCCTGGCGACCGGCTTGCCCGTGCGTGCCACTCCCAGGATCACGGTCGAGGTGGCAGGCCCGAGGATGAACCAATAGGCGTCAGCCGTAGTCCCGGGCGCCGCGATACCTGTGGCCCGGCGTTTGGTGGGAGTCCAGCGCCTGAAGGGCTTTCCCTTGCCAGGCTGCATGGTGAAGGTGGGAATGACGGGCACGGCGGGGATCCCCATGTAGGTCCCGCCAGTGATGTAGAAGCGGACCTCCTGGTTGTCGCTCCGATAAGTCTCGGTACCGGCGTAGGGCCGGATGTTGGCGGAGTTGACCCGGCCGGCGATCTGGTATTGCCCATTGCGCAGGCTCAGCGATGCCTTCTCGTCTGGCTTGAAGATCACGGCGAAGGTCTCCGGACCGTCGTAGCAGATGGTGAGCTTGTGGCTGGTATCATTGTGGATGTTCAGCACGGCACAGCCTCGGCCCTGCACAAACCCGTGGGTCGTCGCACCGGGCAACTTGCTGTGCTTCTCCCCCAGGGTTAGGGCGACGAAGCGCTCCGTGGCCGGATGGCGATAGGCGCTGTGGGGGTGTTTCTCCAGGAAGTTGGCGTAGGCGTTGGCCGTGTGAATCAAGGCCACCTCCCGCCAGGCATCGTCCTGTCCCATCAACGACCCCAGGGCGCTCGTGACCCGAGGGTCCTTCCGGTAGCGCCAATGAACCCGCACGTATTCCTCGATCACGTCGATGGCGGGGTCTGGGCGCTGGTGCTTGTCCCGGGCGCTCTGCAACAGGTCCAACACCTGCTTCTGGTCTCCCTTCTTGACGGCCTTCAGGAGGCCGGTGACCAGGTTGCTGGTGCGCAATCCGTAGAGGGAGCCGGTTTCGCGGGTCACCCGTTGCATGGGCGGGGAGATGGCCTTCCACAGTGCCCCGCTGTTCTCCTCTTTGGCCAGTTCGGCGAGCTTCTTGCGGTACCGCTCGGCACCGACGAACCGACCGGCGGCCATCAGTTCGATGAACCGCCGCACTCGCTCCCGCCAGGGCTCGGCCAAGCTGTTGGGAAGCTGGCGAACGGCCTCGGGCACCAGGCACCCAGCGTGCTCTGCAGCGCGTATGGCCCCGGTCACTTCGGCGACGCAGGCCGCGATCGGGCGCAGTTCCTCAGGCAGGTTCTTGAACTGCGGTTTCCAGCCGATACGAGGCTTCGGGCCTGATGGATCGACACCTCCCTCGGGCACGAAAGGTCTGGTCACGCCCTTGCCCTTCAGTAGCATGCGGGAGATCTTGAAACCGGCGCTTTCCGAGCCGACGAACAGTTGTGGTCGCGGGGGCACCGACCAGGTCCTCTTGAGGGACAACCTGGCTGGATCGCCGGTCCACTTGATGGCCGTTGCCCCTTCTGCGGTGACAGTCACGCCATCGGGACGCACGTGGCAGACGACAACTACAGCGGTTCCGCGCCGCAACACGAAATTCCCCGGATGCTTGCGCGTCGTCTCGTTGTTGGCGAAGGCACTGCCATCGATGAGATTCAGGCCATCCACCTCGCCTTCGTTGCCATCGAGCACCACGAGGCACTGCCGCCCACCGCAGACGAGGCCCACTCGGAACGATCCCTTCCCGCGCCGCCGCGTCACCTCGAAGAGCAACTCGTATTCCGCCGGGATGGTCGCTGGCAGCCGCAGCCGCGCGTTGCGCTGCGCTGGCGGCGTGTGGATCGCCCCGTCCTTCTTGGTGAACAGGCTGTAGTAGCCGTGCCGACGCATGTTGGCACTGGCGAGCAGGTCAACCGTCTCCATGGCTTTACTGGCGGGCGCAATCGCTTGCGGAAAGGCGCTGGGGGCAGCAAGGAGGATGGCAAGGAACCCCGCCCAGCAAAGTGCGCGAGACCTGACGAACGGCGTTCGCATGGTTACCTCGCTCGCATGGGGATGTTGCCAGATACGCATCCAGCAAGTATGCCCGTCCTGGCTCTTCGGCGCAACTACTTGGCCTCACGCACGCGAGTCCCCACCCAGCGAACGGGCCCCCGTCGTGTTGCCATCCGCCGGTCGCTTCTGGCCATCGCCCGTGGCGAGAGTACAGTTAGGAGCTGCAATTCATCCAGACTAGGAGTTCCCCATGGCGACTATCGTGAACGACGAGCGCATCGAAGACCAGGCGATCCAGGGCGAGGCCATGCGCCTCCAGCAGGCCGGGGCCGGTCCCGATGCCCCCGAGATAGCCGAACGCCATATGATTGATCAGGTCCTGATGCGGCAGGAAGCCATGCGGCGCGCCTACACCGTCAGCCCCGCCGAAGTGGAGCAGGGCCTGCACAAGCTCTTCGTCGAGAACGGCGGCAAGGAAGCATTCATGCAGCGGCACCACCTCACCGAGGCCGATGAGCCGCGCCTGCGCGAACACGTGGTGACCAGCCGCCGCGTCGAAAAGCTGGTGGACGACACCTGCGCCGATGTCGCAACACCCTCCGACGAGGCGGTGCGGGCCCACTTCGACGAGCACGTGGAGGAATTCGTCAAACCCCTGCGGGTCCGCGCATCGCACATCGTCAAACGCCCCGCCAGCGAAGACGACCAAGAGACCTTCGCCGCCATGTGCGAGGCCCGCGAGCGCCTCCAGGCGGGCGAGGACTTCCCCACCTTGGCCGAGGAATACTCCGACTGCAGCAGCGAACCGGGCGGCGACCTGGGATACTTCGCCAAAGGCCAGATGGTGCCCGGCTTCGAGACCGTGGCCTTCTCCATGAAGCCAGGCGAGGTGAGCCCCGTATTCGTCACCCAGTTCGGCATGCACGTGATGAAAGTCTTCGAGCGCGAGGATCCCCGCGCCCTGGAATTCGCCGAGGTGGAGAAGGAGCTTGGCCGCCGCCTCCACGAAGAGGCCCGCGACGCTGTGTTCACCGAGTACCTGGAACAGCTCCGCACCAAGGCCAAGATCGAGAAGATCAGCGAAGACGAGCCCGCGAAGAAGCAAGGCAAGAAGGGCAAGAAGAAGGGCGGCAAGTAGAACCCTTCTGGCAACCACCCCCTCCCCACCCGCGCGGAGCGGGGTGCAGGGAATGGGAAAGGGGCCCTGCCCCAAACCCCGTCGGGGAGACACGTCTCGTCTCCCCCGGATCCCTCGGTAGTGGCCCGATCCTGAACTCCCCGCACGCCTCGCCGCCATCGGTTTGGCCCGCCGGGATCATGGCCTGTTTCGGGCGGTTATCTCTCGGAAAACCACCGCCATTCCCTTGTATTTTCCCCAAAAAGACGTAGTTTACTTGTCTGCTCGCCGACAATGATGCGGGGTGGAGCAGCCCGGTAGCTCGTCAGGCTCATAACCTGAAGGTCGTAGGTTCAAATCCTACCCCCGCTACCATATTAGGTACGAACGGCCCTCACTGTATCCGGTGGGGGTCGTTCCCTTTTGGTGCCATAAGCTAACAATAAGCTAACACCTGACCCAGGTAGGAAACCAGGTAGATAGCTGCCTACGGAATGGTGGTGGAAACCGGGCTAGCCACAGTGAACTGTCTGCATGTTCTCCCCGCCAGGGGCGACAACACACGGAATGCTTCGCCTCTCAGGGGC
>JABGQJ010000534.1 GCA_018648945.1 Victivallales bacterium | reverse complement strand
CCATGTTGCTGTGCAGGTCGAGGTGGGCGACCAGCATCTTGCCCTCGAAGGCATCGCCAAGAGCCTTGCAGAAAGCCAGCATGCGCTGCCACCACGGACTGTCCTCGGCCACGGCCAGGGGCAGGTCGGTGGCCCAGTCGTTGATGGTCGGCACGACCCAATTCGTGCCGTAGTTCTCCTTGTCGAACTCCAGATCGGCGCCGAGCCAAGCGGAGAACATGTCCGGCCCAAAGCTCGGGGTGTAGTTGGGCATGGCCTCGCCGCCCCACCACGTGGCTTCGGCACGGGCGAGAAGGGCATCGATGATTGGGCCAAACTCCTCGCGGGCACCGCTCATGTAGGGCGGTGCCGGCGGCAGTGGCCCCACGTTCTCCTTGCCAGCGGTGATCACACAGCAGGGCCGGTCGATCAGCTCGTGTTCCCAGAAGGCGAGCCAGCGCTCGCTGGCTTCGTCGTAGTTGGGCTTGAAGGCCAGGGGACTGCTCATGACAAGGCTCTCCGAAGTGGCAAGGACACCAGACGTGCCCTCAGTCTAGCCCAGATCCCGCCGGAGGCCAACGGCCATCGCCCGGAAAAGCGCAACCAGACCGGCCCCAAACTGGGGGCACGGGGTGACCGGCATGGTGTCGAGACCAACGAGCTCGTCACCTGGTTGGCAGGCGTCGAACGTGGACCATGGCGCAAGTGAGCCAGTGGAGTGTCCTCGGCTCGGCCTGCTGTTCGCCGATGGCGAACCAGAGGTCACCCGCTGAGCCCCTGCCCTCCTGGGTCTCATCTTTGCGGCCCCGGGCACCGTCTAGTCGCTGGTCTTGCCGCGCAGGACGGGGCGTTGGGTTTCATAGACTTGTTCGGCGATGTCCGCCGCGCGTCTGACCCCGCCGGTAGCGAGCATGGCCGCGCGCAGCTCCCCGGCCCGTTGCCGGAAGGACTCCTCGCCGAGCACTCGCCCCACCAACTGCCGCAGCTCCTGCGCCAAAGGTCTGCGGGAGCTGGCCCGCAGCCCGACACCGGCACGCTGGACCCGGGCCGCCATGGCCGGCTGATCGCAGCCATGCGGGATGGCCACCATGGGCACACCATGGGTCAACGCCTCCACGACCGTGTTCTGGCCGGCATGGGTGATCAGCAGATGGGCCTTTTCCAGCAGCGCCGGTTGCGGAACGAAGCTCAGAACCAACGGATCGCCGGGCAGGACAAGCGGCTCTGATTCCCCATCCCCGTCTCGCCTCTCCCATTTCCCCGTGGAGATCACCAACTGCGCAGCCAAGTCACTGCACGCTTCGGCAATGCACCGGAAAAGGACCGGTCTGCGGTTGGACCGCACGGTTCCCAGCGAGGCATAGATGAGGGGGCGCCCATCGAGCCGGTCCCAGGGGAACGCGGCGGCGGCGCAGGGCCGGTCAACGCCGAGCGCCCCCACGTAGTGGAACGTATCGGGAAGGCATGTTCTGGGGTAGTCGAATTCCGAGCATGTCTGACAGACCACGGCGAAGGGCGAGAAGGTCTGATCAACGCGCAAGAGGGGCGGTAACCTCCATGCTTGGCGGTAGCCGGCAAGCATCCGCAGAGTCGGCCGGGTGTACCAATTCCACATACCGTAGCCGACCCGGTTGCGCCAGCGAGCCCAGCGACCCCTGGCATACCTCCATCCGGTGCTATGCGGCGGCACCCCCGGCTCGCCGACCCAGTGCATGGCGCAGCAGACCGTCACGTAAGGCAGGCCGAGATGTTCGGCCACCGTACTCCCGCCGAAGACGTGTTGGTCGACCAGCAGCGCATCGGCCGCGAGTTCGCGCAGGATTGTCGGTGCGTACTTGGGTTGCATGCCCGCGCGAACGGGGAGCCGAAACGAGCGGCCCGCAACATGGGGTATCCCCAGCTTCCTGCTGAGAATCCACAGCCCAAGGGGTAGGGGGCCCATCCAGTCGGCCGCCTCGGGAGGCAGCGCACGGAAGTCGAGGCCCAATTGCCGGGCGATGCCAGCCGATTGTTCGAGGCCAATCAGGGTCACGGCGTGCCCGCGTCGGCGAAGTTCGGCCCCAAGGCAACCGATTGGCAGGAGGTGCCCCATCTCGTCGAGCGCCAGAACTGCGAAATGTGCCATGCCGGTTCCCTCCGTCCGTGTTGATCCTACTGCGCTCGCCCTGGGACAGGACACTCTTCACCGCCGAGACAGGGCGCTCCATTCCGCAGAACTGGCTGTCGGGTTTCGCATGCCTCCTGGGCGATGTCCGCCGCGCGCCTGACCCCGCCGGTAGCGAGCATGTCCGCTCGCAGTTTCCCGGCCCGTTGCCGGAAGGACTCCTCGCTGAACACTCGCCCCACCAGCTGCCGCAGTTCCTGCGCCGAAGGTCTGCGGGAGCTGGCCCGCAGCCCGGCACCGGCACGCTCGACCCGGGCCGCCATGGCGAACTGGTCGGCCCCCTGTGGAAGGGCCACCATCGGCACGCCGCGGGTCAGCGCCTCTGCGACCGTGTTCTGGCCGGCATGGGTGATCAGCAGATGGGCCTTTTCCAGCAGCGCCGGTTGCGGAACAAAGCTCAGGACCAGCGGGTCGCCGGGCAGGACAAGCGGCCCTGATTCCTCATGCCGGTCCGCCCTCTCCCATTTCCCCGTGGAGATGATCAGCTGGGCGTCCAAGCCGCAGCACGCCTCGGCGATGCGCCCGAAGGTGGCAGGCTTCTGGTTGGGGCTGACGGTTCCCATCGATGCGTAGATCAGAGGACGGCCGTCGAGACGGTCCCAGGGAAACGCGGATGTGTCGCAGTGCCGGTCGATGCCGAGCGCCCCCACGTAGTGGAACGTATCGGGAAGGCAAGCGCGAGGGTAGTCGAACGCGCGACAGCTCTGGGCGAGCGTAGCCAGTGGCGAGTAGGCACCGTCGATGCAGGAAAGGGGAGCAAGCCGCCACTCCTCGCGCTGGCGGTTGATCAGCTGCATCGCGGGGCGCATATACCAGTGCCAGAAGGCGTAGCCGACGCGGTTGCGCCAGCGGGAACAGCGGCCTGTGGCCATGGGCCAGCCCGTGAACTGCGGGGGAACATCCGGCTCGCCAAGCCAGTGCAAAGCCGAACACACCGAGATGCACGGCAGACCGAGACGCTCGGCAACGGTGCTGGCCGCCAGCATGCCCTGGTCGACGAGGAGGGCATCGACTCCGAGTTGCCGCAGGGCTGCAGGGGCGTACTCGAGAAGACAGGCGGCACGCCAGACGAAGGTGCGGCGCAGGCGAAAGGCGGACCTCAATCCAAGCACCCGTTGTGCGAGCCACACCGGCCAGGGGCACCGACGGAATAGGCGTCTCGCCTCCTTTGGGAGCTCGTGGAGCGGCAACCCCAACTGCGCGACAATGGGAGCAGCCTTGGCCAGTGCCATGACCGTAACCGTATGGCCCCGAGAACGCAACTCGAGCCCAAGTGACCCCATGGGAAACAGATGCCCCCCTGCCTCGGGGCAGAGAATCGCGAAGTGCGCCATCGTCAACTCCTTCCGCCAGATGATTTGCCTGTTGCCACGTTCAGCTTGCTGCGCTGGGCCCCCGTTGTTCCACGACCAACGCCGCGCCACTGTTCGGCAGCGCAAGACTCTGGCACAGCCATGTCCTGCCCAGATGGGACAGCGGGCACGCCCCGCCGCTGTCGTCGGCCGCAATCTGGTGCAGGGAGGGGGCCTGCTCAAGGCTCTGCAACCCCGTGCCCAATGCCTTGCAGTAGGCTTCCTTCAGCGTCCAGAGACGGAAGAACATCTCACCCGCCCGTTCTGCTGGCAAGCGGAGCAACGCCGCAACTTCGTCGCGATGGAAGGCGGTCTCCGCCACCGACCGCCAGGCCTCGCGCTTGGCCTTGGTTGGCACCTCCACATCCACCCCCACTGCGCGGTTGAGGGTCACGGCCAGGCAACCGACATCCTCCGACGAGGAGGCGCTGAATTGCAGGCAACGTTGGTTCTGAGTTGGGGCCAGGCAGGGCTTGTCGTAGTCGCCGTAGGCAAAGCGAATCTCCTCGGGCGCACAGTCCAGGTACCGAGCCAGAATCCGGCGCCCGATGGCGTGTCGACGGATGAAGCGCTGGCGATGGACCGGGAAAGCGAACCGGGCTGCACGCTCCTGCTCCTCCAGGTCCAGCAGAGCCAAGTGACGAGCATCGTCGATGCGGTCTGCACCGAGGTCCATCGTCCAGACATGCACCCCCCCGCCAAGCAGCCCCCGCCAGGAGCAGGCGTCATCGGCCGTCGGCATGGCCGGGCCGGCTTCCGGTTCCTGACCAAATGTCAACACCCGGCCAGCCCCGCATGGACCTCCCGCTGCGAACGCGGCGTCGAGGAGCTGTTCTGTGGGCAACATCGCCATTCTGTCAATCGCCCTCGTTTCCGACCCGATCACATTCCTCCAGATACCTCTGTAGGCACTCCGCCAGGGCATCCACGTGGGGTTCGCGAAGCATCGAGTAATGGTTCCCTTGGACCTGTTCGCAGTGCAACTCGGGGAACAGCCTTCTCTCACGCCGGCCCGGAAGGCGACGTCGGTGCTCCCCATGCAGGAGGACTGTCTTGCCCGCGTAGTGTACAGGCTTGTAGCTACTGAGGGCGCAGAGGTCGGCCCGGCATATGGCGGTGAGACAACGTGCCTGCTCGCCGCCCGAATCCTGCGGCAGGCCAAGCCGTTGCGCGATCTCGCCCCACTTCTCCTTGGCCACCATGCCAGCCAATTCCCTCGCCGGGATTCCCACCAAGGGCGCGATCCAGCGCATGACGGCGGCGTTCGCAACGAACCCGGGCAGGATGCGTGGCTGGATTATGTGGGCGTCGAGCATCGCCACCAGTGCGGTATCCTCGCCGACGGCACGCAGTTGCTGCGCCGCCTCCACAGCGACCATCCCCCCCATGCTCCAGCCCGCTAGCAGGTAGGGCCCGTGCGGCTGAACCATGCGTATCTCCTTGAGATAGGACGCGGCCATGTCGGCGTAGCTCTCGTGAGCGTGCTGACCGGCGACCAGGCCCTGCGCCTGGAGGGCATAGACTGGACGGTGGACCGCGAGTCGCATTGCCAGAGGGAGGAACCCGAAGACCAGCCCGCCGAGCCCAGGCATGATGAACACGGGCCGCCCGGAAGGGGCATCGGCAAGACGAACAAGCGAGACGCAACCCGGCACCGTCTCCAGCGTGAAGGAGGGCACCCCCGACCCGGCAGCCAAAGGCGGGGCGAAGGCCTGCCTTTCCGCGTCGCGAGCCGCCAGCCGCTCCGACAGACCTGCAATCGTGGGAGCCTGGAACAGCTCCGCCAGAGCGACCGGCGCGCCCAAGGCGTCACTCATCAGGGCAATCAGCCGGACCGCCAGCAGGGAGTGCCCGCCCCGGGCGAAGAAGTCGTCATCGACGCCGATGCGGTCCACCCCAAGCACCTCGCACCAGAGTGTGCTCAGTTGCTCCTCCAAAGGCGTGCGTGGAGCGACATATTCGCTTCCTGAAGCGGCTAGGGCGAGGTCCGGCACCGGCAAAGCACTCCGGTCGACCTTGCCGTT